>JAJRRX010000377.1 GCA_024279075.1 Alphaproteobacteria bacterium
AAGGTCGAGAGGTCATGGCCGTGCCCGGCTCCCCCTTGGACCCTCGCGCCACAGGTTGCAATATGCTGCTGCGAGATGGCGCGGGCCTCGTGCGTTCAGGCGCTGATGTGATTGAATATCTAGAAAGCTCGGCCCAAAGCACGCTGGCATTTCCCGAGCCTCCTGCGCCACCGAGTCCAGAGCCTGATCCGGTCAGAGAGCAAAGCCCCGCGCCCGCGCTTGGCCTCAAAGCCCTGCTCAGCGCCGCTCCCATTCCCGAAGATACACTCATTCGCGAATCCGGCCTGCCGACCCCAAAAGCTATGGAGCTCATCTTTGATCTCGAAATGGCCGGAGACATAACCCGCCACCCCGGCGGCCTGCTCTCTTTGGCCAATTAGCCACAAGCGTTGCCGTTGCACCGCAGCGCGCACATAGTGCCGCCAAACACACCACCCCCGCCGCGCTGCCACCGGTCAAGCTAAAACCGTTGCTAAACCCAAAAAGCTATTTCTGTGTAAATCATATTGACTGACCGTCAGTCAGTAGATATACAACACCCACCCACAAAGGAATCACCATGGCCCGCACCACTAAAAACCCCGATGATCGCAAGCTCGAAATCATCCTCACTGCTGAGCGGCTTTTTCGCGAACGCGGTTTCAAAAAAACCTCGATTGAGGCCATTATTCAGGATATGGGCGTCGCCAAAGGCACGTTTTACTATTACTTCAAATCCAAAGAAGCGGTGCTGGAGGCCATCGTTAATCGCAGCTTGGATCAGGTTGTTGAAATGGCGCAACAGGTTGCCGATGCCCCTGATATTGACGCCCTGAGCAAGATGAAAATGCTACTGCCCGACAGCCATATTGGCGGCGAGGATACCACAGAAAAAGCCCAATACCTGCACCTGCCCGCCAATCGGGAGCTGCATGAGGTCACCAATGTTCAGACCATCCTCAAGCTTTCGCCTGTGTTCGCCCAGATCGTCGAACAGGGCAATAATGAAGGAGTATTTAGCGTCACGCGCCCGCTGGAAACCATTCAGTTTCTGCTCGCCAGTTCTCAGTTTTTACTCGATGGCGGCTTGTTTGACTTTAGCGACGAAGAAATCACGCGGCGGCGATTATCCATGCAGGACATGATCGAAAAATCACTTGGCGCAGCGCAAGGCAGCTTTGGGTTTATGAACCCGTCAGCGCCACCAACGGAGGACCAACCATGAAAACGCCCATTCTGGAATACAAACACCCCTTGGCATTTTACGCCCTCGCTACACTTATTCCTTGGGGGTTCTGGCTCTGGGCTGGCAAGCTTAGCTATACTGACACCCCCAACCTTATATTGGTAAGCGCGCTCGGGTTTATAGGCCTATTGGCCCCAATGCTCATCGCCTTCTGGTTCATGTATAAAAACCCAACCCTGCGCGCGGATTTTTGGGGGCGGTTTACCAATTTTAGCGCCATTCGCCCTATTTACTTGTTTCTTACCTGCTTTCTCATGCTCGGGAGCATTCTTCTGGCACAAGCCATTTCCATCCTGTTTGGCTACAGCTCCGGGCAATTCACCATCACTGGCAGCTACACTTTTACCTCTGGCGTTTTCCCCGTCTGGTTTCTGCTTATCATCGCGCCCTTGATCGAAGAACTGGCATGGCATTCTTACGGCACCGATTGCCTGCGCGCCCGCTTCAGCCTGTTCACCACCTCGATCATTTTTGCCTTTTTCTGGGGCATCTGGCACATCCCGCTTGGCTCCATCCAAGGCTATTATCAAAGCTTGCTGGTCGAGGCAGGTTGGGTCCATGCAACCAATTTCCTTGTCAGTATCTTCCCGTTTGTGATCATCATGAACTGGCTTTATTATAAATCGGGCCGCAACATGCTGGTGCCTGTGGTTTTCCATATCAGCGCCGGGTATTTTAACGAAATCTTCGCCACTCACCCAGATAGCAAGGTGATCCAAACCGGATTATTGCTGGTTTTCGCCATCGTGATTGTGCTGCGGGATAAAGACTTTTTCTTTAGCAAAGCCCTGCCTGACAGCCCAGAAAGGAAGCGATAAACACGCGTACGGGGGCAACTATCAGTTGGCCCCACGCCCGCTCCGCGCTATGCTCTTTGGATGCAAACCTTTATCACGCAAACCAACGGCCCCGGCCTTTATGAAATCACCGCCCAAGCCCGCGCCCTCGCCAAAGGTAATGGCCTGCTTACGTTATTCATCCGCCACACCTCCGCCAGCCTGCTGATTCAGGAAAACGCGGACCCAGAGGTCCAAACGGACCTGCAAGCCTTTTTTCACCGCCTCGTGCCGCCCACGACGGACCCCTCAATGGCCTACCTGACCCACACATATGAAGGCCCTGATGATATGCCCGCCCATATCAAAGCCGCCCTGCTGCCCACATTCCTAAGCATTCCGGTGCATAACGGCCAGCTTGCCCTTGGCACATGGCAAGGCATCTACCTTTTTGAGCACCGCGACGCGCCCCATACCCGGGAAGTAGTTGCGCAGCTCACCTAGCCAGCGCTAAGCTGCCGCCATGCAGCGCTTGCCCCAAAATCTCCCGCCATATCTCATCGTCTTTGATGGCGAATGTGTGTTGTGCTCTGGCTTCTACCGCTTCATGCTCAAGCATGACCGCCGCCAGCGCTTCGCCTTTGCCACCGCGCAATCGCCCCTCGGGCAGCGGCTCTACCAAGCGCTTGGCCTACCGACGCGGGATTTTGAAACCAATCTCGTGATCATAAATGGCGCGGTTTTCCAACGGCTAGACGCCTTCGCCGCCGCCATGCGCGCCCTTGGCGGCATCTGGCACCTGCCCGCCCTGCTTCGCTTTCTGCCCCTTTGGTTAAAAGATTTCGCCTACCACCGCATCGCCCGCAACCGCTACCGGATTTTCGGACGCTATAACACCTGCATGGCCCCTACCCCCGCCCAGCGCGCGCGCTTTGTTAAAGGCGGCTTCTGATGGGGGTTTTTACGCAAGCTCTTGGCGATAGCTTTGCCAGCCTGCCCGCCCCCGTGCAAGCTTTTCACACTGCCGGAAACCGCAGCTACGCGGGCTTTGCCGACATCACCCGCAGCCGCAGCCCTTATGGCTGGTTTATCCTCAAACTCGCTGGCTTTCCGCCTGCTGGCAAGGCGGTGCCAGTCAGCGTAACGGTAGAAGAAACAGGCGGCGTTGAGCATTGGACCCGCGATTTTGGTGGCCACTTTACCCGCTCCACCATCCGCCTTACTGGCAGCGCTGGCATAATCGAGGAGCGCCTCGGCCCGCTCACGCTTTGCATGAAGCTCACCGCCTCGGCTAAGGGCCTGCACTATGCCATTCTCACGGCCTCAATCTTCGGCATCAAAGCCCCGCGCTTTTTGCTGCCCAAAAGCGACACATGGGAAACAGCGGACCACGCGGGAGATTTCCATTTCAGCGTCACCGCCACAGCTTTTATGGCGGGGCGTTTAATCCACTACCAAGGGTCACTCAAACCGCAATGAAAACCGTGCTTATCCTCGGGGCCACGGGCCTGTTTGGCGGCCACCTCGCCCGCCAGCTTATAACTGCGGCCCGCTTTGATGTGGTCTGCGCTGGCCGCACCGAGGCCACCCTCAAAGCCTTCACCCAAACCCATGGTGGCCGCTATATCGCCTTTGACCGCAGCACTCCCGAAGCCGCCCTCCGCGAGATAAACCCCTTCGCCGTAGTAGACACCGCAGGCCCCTTCCAGAGCTATGGAACCGCCTTCGCCACCGCCTGCCTAGAGGCTGGTGCGCATTACCTCGATATCGCTGACGCCCCTGATTTTGTGCGTAATATCAGCTGCCTAGACGCGCTCGCCAAAGCCAAAAACCTCACCGTGATTTCCGGTGCCAGCACCACGCCCGCGCTTACCTCGGCTGTGCTCACTGCCTTTAACATGCCAACCATTGACACCATTGAAACAACCATTTTACCCGGCAATCAAACCCCGCGCGGGCTGAGTGTGATGCGCGCCATCCTTGGCCAAGTTGGCCAACCGATGCAGCTTTGGGAGGCCGGGGCTTGGCAGCCCGCCCATGGCTGGTCCCGCCTCACCCACACTGCGCTTCAAGTGGGAGATACTCGCCTTATGCCTCGCCCTGCCTCGTTGGTCAATATTCCAGACGCCCTACTCGCCGCTCATTTCAGCGCCCAAACGGTGCTGCCCCGCGCGGGGCTAGAGCTTGGCCTGTTTCACCACGCCCTGCGCTTTGCGCGCTTTCTGCCCTTCCCGCTTGGCCCCCTCACAAAGCCCGCGCATATGGTCGCCGGATGGTTCCAAAGGTTTGGCTCTGACATGGGCGGTATGCGCGTGCGTGCCACGGGCGGCGGCAGCACAAAAACATGGGATCTGATCGCGCCAGACGGCCACGGCCCCAAAATCCCTGTGCAACCCGCCGCCATTCTGCTTGACCACCTCGCCGATGGCCTTGTGCCCGCAGGCGCGCGCCCCTGCATTGCTGAAATTCCGCTGGCCGAGCTTGAAACCGCCATGGCCCGCTTTGGTGCCCGAAGCGAAATGCGCTAGCCCGCTTGCCGTGGCCGGATCACGTAAAGCCCCAGCCCCTCACGGTGGATATCTGGCCCGTCATTGCGCATGCCAAAGCTGCTTTCATCCACCTCGATGAAGCTTAGCCCACTGCCCGTGGGGCCACGCGGGTAGATTTGCCCATCCATACTACTGCCGATATAAAACACACCACCAAAGAAAAATGTTGGCACCCGCGCGCGCAGAACCTCACCTTGATGCTCAATATCCAGATAGGCCATGCCCTGCCAATCGGTTGGCACAACCGGCACGAAGTTCATATAGGGCCAGCGATCGAAAGTCTGAAAGCTGAAATGCGCCAGCGCCACTTGCGGGGCGATATCATCAAAATCATACTCAGGTATGTATTTCTTCTCCATCAGCTTTGGCACATTGACAAAGCGCGGATTGGCCA
>JAJRRX010000378.1 GCA_024279075.1 Alphaproteobacteria bacterium
CGGTGTGACGGCGGAGTTCATCCTTGAAATGGAGCGTATGGGGCTGGTTTTCGAGCGAGATATTGATGGCTCGCTTAAAGCAATGGAAGACCAGATTACCCCTGAAACCCTGAGTAAGGTGAAAGCCCATCAAAGTGGATCTGCTGAAGCCACTGCTTGGGGTTATATTTCCAAAACCGATGCTGAGGTGCTGGCGCTACGCATTTCGGCAGAGAACCCGCGTGTAGGGGCGGTGATATTATCGAAGCTTTCCCCCGCCAAATCGGCCGAGATTGTCGGGCAAATCGCCACAGAAGCAGCCGAAGCCATTCTGGAGGCGATTTCAAAAACCACAGATGTAAAGCCCGAAATTGTTAATCGTATTGGCATTGCACTGGCGGATTCGCTGCAAGATAAAGGCGGCGTTGGCGCGTTTGAGGATAGCGCGGCAGAGCGCATTGGTGCTATCCTGAATATGTCAGCCAGCCAGTTCCGTGATGGCATTCTGGGCAGCATCGAGAAGAAAGACCCCGAGGCCGCCGGGCAAATTCGCCGTTTGATGTTTACCTTTGAAGACATCCCGACCAGGATTACAGGCCGCGATATTTCCAAAATCCTGCGTGGTGTGGATGACGAAACCCTTGTTATGGCCCTTTCCGGTGCGGCTGAAAGCGCGCCTGAGGTGAAAGAATTTATCATGGCCAATATCTCCTCGCGCCTAGCTGAGCAGATCGAGGAAAGCATTGGCGAGCGCGGGACCGTGAAAGAAAAAGACGCCGATGCCGCGATGACCCAAGTGGTGATAGCCATTAAAGAGCTTGAAAAATCGGGTGAAATTACGCTGATCGAGGAAGAAGAGGAGGAGGAATAGATGACCGAAAACATCATCCGTAAAATGCTCAAGCCTATATCGACCATAGAACAGGACCCTGCTGTTGACGGGCTGGCGGGGGTGTTGGGCAAGGCGGCCTCGGTGGTTGGGCTATCGGCGTTAGAGGTGCAGCTAGAGGCGCAAAGCCGTGCGGCCAAACAATGTGAAGCTGTTGATTTTTTGGAGACCCTACCCGAAAATGGCCTCTATTTTCGTATGGAATGTGAGACGGAGGGCCAGTTTGGCATGCTGGTGGCCGACAACGCGTTGATAAACACAATAGACAATGTCTTGACCGGTGAACTTGATGGCTCTGAGTACCCAATTCGCCCGCCAACCGCCATTGATACTGCCATGTGCCGACCATTTTTGGACGAGATGTTGCAAGAATTCTCTGACATCTTGCGTGAGTTACGAGGCGGCAAGCGCACAGACACATATTATACGGGGCAGCTCGAAAATGAGCCGTCTCCTCACTTGTTTCCGGACATCCCCTTTTTACAAATCGGCATAGATTTCAATTTTCTAAACGGCAAGGCTAAGGGGCAATTATCTTTGATGATTCCGGCAGCCAATACCGAGTTTACCTCCGCCCTGCCCCGCCCGGGTGAAAGTGCGGGCGCGTGGCGAGAGGCTTTTAAGAGCTCCATTGAGGCATCTCCGGCTGTTTTTGATGTGGTGCTATATCGCAAAAAAATGCCTATTGGGCAAATATTGAAACTCAAAACCGGAGATACGCTTGAAATTCCGGCGCGCGCGCTTGAAAACCTGTCGGTCGAAAGCCGCAAAGGGCCGCATAGTCGCCGGTTAATGCGGGCGCGGCTTGGCGAATATCAAGAAATGCGGGCAGCCAAAATTACACAATTTGGCGACGAACCCACCGAAAATAACGAGCCAAAACTATTGGAACCTGCGGGTTTGCCCGAAACGTGATCAAATTAACGTGTTTTGAAAGCGCGCGCGCCCAAGCTTAGGCTCCAACATGAAACCAGATTGGAG
>JAJRRX010000379.1 GCA_024279075.1 Alphaproteobacteria bacterium
CATAACCGACGTGAAACTGTCGGAAAAATCAAATTTCCCCGCTGATTTCCGGCCATGATGGCCAAAACAGCGGAGAGCAAATGCGGCTTCTCATTTCATTCACGGCTCTGTTTGCCTCCATTTCGTTGCTTCAGCTCAGCTCGGGGGCGATAGGCCCGCTTGATGTGCTTTCGGGGCTGCAAGAGGGCTTTAGCACGGCGCAAATTGGCTTGCTTGGCTCGGCACACTTTCTTGGTTTTTTTATTGGCTGCTGGTGGGCTCCTCGATTAATGGGGAATGTCGGCCATTCGCGCGCGTTTGCGGCCTTTGCCGCGGCGGGGGCCATTGGGGCGATAGCGCACCCGCTATTTGTGAACCCATTGGCGTGGGCCGCACTTCGCGTGATGACGGGGCTGTGCGTGGCAGGTTGCTATACCGTGATCGAAGCATGGATGCAGGCCAAGCTCACCAACCAAAACCGTGGCCGCGTTATGGCGTCTTATCGCGTGGTGGATACCGTGGCTTCGGCCATGGCTCAGCTAATGATCGGGGCGTTGGCACCCGCGAGCTATGTGTCTTATAACCTGCTCGCTATCCTGTGTTGTGCCTGCCTGTTTCCGCTCACGCTGACCAAGCTCAAGCAGCCAGACATGCCCAAAGCGCCGCGTTTACGGCCGCTCAAAACCCTGATGACCTCGCCGCTGGGCGCGGCGGGGGTGATTGTGGCCGGGGTTTCGGGGGCGTCATTTCGTATGGTTGGGCCGATTTATGGCGGCGAAATTGGCCTTACCGCACAGCAAATCGGTTACTTTTTGGCTTCGGTCCTGGTGGGCGGGGCGCTGGCGCAATTTCCGGTTGGCTTTTTGGCGGATAAGTTTGACCGCCGCAAAGTGCTGATCGGCATTTCGGCGCTAGGCATTGGCGCGAGTGCGCTTTTGGCGGGCGCGAACCCCTCAACCTTTGTTCAAGTTGCTTTATTGGCGGCGCTTTTCGGCGCGTTTACCTATCCGGTTTTTTCAGTTTCCACCGCCCATGCCAATGATTTTGCCAGTGCTGAAAACATGGTTGAGCTCAATGCGTCCTTGATGTTTCTCTACGGGATTGGCGCTATTTTCAGCCCGTTATTGTCCTCGATTCTCATTGCGTATTTCGGCCCGTCAGCATTGTTCATTTTCATTGCCGTAGCTCATGTTTTCCTCGTTGGTTTTGGCCTTTACCGCATGCTGGTGCGGGAGCCGCGCCTGCATAAAAGCCGCTATACCTATATGCCGCGCACCTCTTTTACCATCGCTAAGCTGATTGGGCGGGGCAAGCGCTAGGTTGGAGGCTAAAACGGATAATCTGGCGCGGGGCCAATGGCAATGGGGCCGATCATGGTTTTGCCATCGGTGAAATCCAGCGTAAATTCGAGGTTTCCGCCGCCCGCTGCCCCGTCCAGCGCCCGTTTGAGGGTGATCAACTCGGTGGTGGAGAGCGAGGAAGCCTGTTTGAAAACCTCATAAAGCGGCTCCCAGTTTTCCACGTCAAAGCGCAAATTCCCCTCGATCAAGCCGTTTTGACCCTCAGTGATCAAGCCAGAAACCGCCAGCTCCGAGCCCGCCCAGACAATCCTGCTCGGCTCGATATTGGCCGAGAGCAGCCGTGGGGATTGCCCGCCATTTAGGGCCAACCGATCAAGCTCGCGATCAAATTCCAGCTTGGCTGAAAGTTGGATGCGCTCGATATCGCCACTGATCATGTTGGTGCCGCCAAGGCCGGTTATCAAGCTTCGCGGCGGAGAAATATCCGTGAGGTCAAGGCCTAGCCGGTAAGTTGTGGCATTATCGCCATCCTGAAAAACCGCGCCGTTTAATACACCTATTTCCGCATCTCCGATTTGCGAAATATCCAGCGCCACAGCCTCGCCCTCAATCTGAAAACGCGAGAGCGGCAGGTTGGTGGAGGGGGTGACCACCAAGGAGGCCCGCAGCAAAGCGCTGTTGATCGTCACATCCCCTTCCGGCGTGCCAACCACTTGCTCACCGGGCCACGCCATGATGATGTGGTTGGGCTTGTAAGAAAGCGCCTTGAGCTGAAATTCATCGCCTCGCCAGCTCCAGCGCCCGCTTGGGTCTCTGAAATTCAAGCCTGTGAGGGTGGTGTCAAACCGGTTGGGAAAGCCCGAGACCCCGAGATTGCGGCTTTCCGCCGTCCAGCCTTGATTGCGGCTTTCGATCAGCAGTTCGCCATAGATCTTTTCTTGCGCCCGCGCGCCAATAAACCAATAGCCGCTCCATAGCGCCGCACCCAGAAAAACCAGTTTGAACATCCATTTCATTTTAGGCTCCCGCTTTTAACCTGCACAGAGTATACC
>JAJRRX010000380.1 GCA_024279075.1 Alphaproteobacteria bacterium
CCGGAATGGTGGCGAAACGTCGCCGCGAGCCGCCCTGCTTGGGCAACCGCAGCCATGGGCCTAGGGGTGTTTGGTGGCATTTTGGGCGGCTTGCTTTTGCTGCTCAAAAAATCCGCCGCCTATTACGTATTTGGGGCCTCGTTGGTTGGCACTGTAGCCACCCTCACCCATGCGGTCGGGGTAGATGGCGCTGGGGTGCAGCAGATATTTGAAGGCATGATCATGCCCATCGCCGTGTCTATCGCTTTGACTTTCTATACAAAAACCGTGATCAGCCTTAAGTGGCTTGCCTGAAGCATAGGCCCTTAAACCTCGGAAAAAACTGGCAGCCAGATGGTAAATACACTGCCTTTACCAATGGTTGAGCTGATTTCCAGCGCCCCTTCATGCCGGTTTAAAATGTGCTTCACAATCGCCAAACCTAGCCCTGTGCCGCCTTGGTCTCGGCTTTTGGCAACGCTGACACGGTAAAACCGCTCGGTCAGGCGGCTCAGGTGCTCCGGCGCAAGCCCGGGGCCGATATCCTGCACCGACAGGCCAATTTGGCCGGGGTGGCGGGCATCGGCAGCGGCGGCAAAAACCCGCACGGGCTGGGTTTGATCACTATATTTAATCGCATTTTCCAGCAGGTTCACCAGCACTTGCATCAGCTGCGCATGGTCGCCACGAACCCGTGGCATTTCTGCCGGAATATCCGCAATAACCGAGGTGCCAAGCCGCTCGGCCAAAGGCTGCGCGGCAGCGATGGCCTCAGACACCAGCGGCGGCAGGGCGCAAGGGTCCAGCGGGCGGTTGTGCTCCTCGATTTCAATTTTATTGAGCGACATCAGGTCATTAACAAGATTTTGCATGCGGCTGGCTTGCTTGGCCATCACCGCCAAAAAGCGCTCGCGGGCCTCTGGGTCCTCTTTGGCATGGCCTTGCAATGTCTCGATATAGCCTAAAACCGTGGCCAAGGGCGTGCGCAATTCATGGCTGACATTGGCAATAAAATCAGAGCGCATTTGCTCGGATTTAAGCATCGTCGTGCGCTCCTCGATCGCCGCAATCACGCGGATGGATTTGCCAAACTCCGAGCCAGCAGGCAGCAAGCCGATATGGGCGACAAAAAACCGCTCCGGCCCTTCGGTCAGGCTAAAGCGCACCTTGCCGGTTTTGCCGCTTTCAATCGCCGCTTCCACCGCACGCACAAATTTGGGCGCGTCAATGGTTTCGGAAAAATGCTGCCGGATCACCATATCCGGCAACAAATCATAAGCAAACTGGTTGGCATAAGCCACGCGGCCTTTACGTGTGATCACCAATAAAGGCAGCGGCATTTGCTCCAACATCGCCGCGCCAATGCCCGAGGCAAGGTGGGGTGTTGGCTCTAGTGGCAAGTGTGCCGATTGCAGGATGGACTCTGAATAACGGATATCATCAAGGTAAAGCCCACGCGGCGGGGCAATGGGGGCATCGGGGCTTAGGCTATGGGCCTCTAGCACCTCGCGCATAATTTCGGGCGGATGAATGCCGGCCCCTATCCGCTCCAGCAAAGCCACAATCCGGCGGACTTGTTCTGGGGCAAAACTCGGCGCCCTAAAATGCAGCCGAACCTCGGTGCCGCTGGAATGGGCCGAGCTTTCGATCCGCAGTTCCGAAAGCCGCGTTGCCGCTGGCCCGTTGCAAAAGCTGCTGAAATCATGTTTGCCTATAAGGTAGTGCGCGGCTTCGCGCATGGCGCGGATATCCAGCGGGTGATCAATGCGCCACATCGTGCCTTTGTTAAAGGTCAGCG
The DNA here is from genome assembly GCA_024279075.1 of Alphaproteobacteria bacterium. Classification (GTDB taxonomy): domain Bacteria; phylum Pseudomonadota; class Alphaproteobacteria; order Rhodobacterales; family Rhodobacteraceae; genus UBA3077. Next base: position 1,778 of record JAJRRX010000380.1, read on the forward strand.
TGGCGCGGCGGCAAAACAGGCGATAGGTATAGTGCCGCTCAATGGTTTGTGTAGCATCAAAATCATCGGGCACCGAGCTGGCCCCCACAATCGCCAGCGCTGTGCCGTGCAAAACTGTGCTCAGGTCAGCCTTGAGCATAACCGGGTTATGCGCTGCCGCGAGGTCCAGATGCACAATTTGGCTGCTGGCATGCACACCGGCCTCGGTTGGCTCGGCGGGGGTCAGGCTGCGGGCGGGGGTGTTGTTTTTGGCCAGCGCGGCTTCTAGCGCTGCCTGCACATCGGGCCAGCCGTTAAAGCGGCTGCCATCATATTCGAGCTTAAAGGTAAATCGGGGCATTTTTGTTGTATCGGGCGGAATTTGCTTGCGGTCAAGCGCAAAACGAATCATGATTCGGAGGAAGGAAAGGCTGAGTTCGTGGCGATTTGCAAAAATTCGGAAAAAAATGCCCCTAAATGCCACTTACTACATCTAGTAGGCGAATGCGTGGGCATTACAACAAAGTGTGGTTTTAGGGTATGCTCCGACTCGAGCAAGGCCTCTAAAGCAGCATAAGTGGCATAAAGTGGTAAAAATTGTCATTGCTAGGCATGTTTCGCTATGCTATCAAGATCGCACGGAAGAACAGCGGTTTATGAGTAAGCACTAAAAAAATTTAGGCAGGTTCATACAGGCAGCCGCTTTCCTCCCGCATAAGTAAATAGATCCGACGCGAAACGAGCAGAACAGATTTACGTAGTTGGGCAGACCCGAACGGGACAGAGGCGGATCGTGTTGGGCAGACACGGTCCGCACCTCGTTTTGAGGGGCAAATAAGCAGGAGTTAACAGGTGGAGCTAGGTTTCTTTGACCAGCTGACCAGCAAGGTCGATAAGAAAGGGCGGGTAAGTTTGCCCGCCG
>JAJRRX010000381.1 GCA_024279075.1 Alphaproteobacteria bacterium
ACTTTATTGAATAACCAAAAGTACGGGCCAACCGTGCAGATTTTAACCAACTGAGGAGAAACAAAATGACTCTCAAATATCTCGTCGCCGGAACGCTGGGGGCTGCCATGCTGTCCACCACTGCTTTTGGCGCTTCCCACATGGCGCAAGGCCGTGATGGCAACGTCAATATCATCTATTGGCAGGCTGCCTCCATCCTGAACCCGTATCTTTCGGGCGGCACAAAAGACATCGACGCAAGCTCGATGGTGCTGGAGCCTTTGGCCCACTATGACGAAAACGGCGCGATGGTGCCGACACTGGTTGACGAAATTCCAACCGTTGGCAATGGCGGCGTATCTGCTGACCTGACCTCGATCACGTGGAAGCTCACGGCCGGCAACACATGGTCTGACGGCACACCCGTGACCTCGGCTGACGTTGTGTTTACCGCAAATTACTGCTTGGACGAAACCGGCGGCTGCCAGCAGAGCGCCAAATTTGGCGGCGTAACCAGCGTTGAAGCGCTTGACGAGCTCACCGTGAAAATCACCTTTGATGGCCCCAAGCCCTTCCCATATGGCCCGTTTGTTGGCTCAACAACACCTATCCTTCAAGCTGCACAATTTGCAAATTGCATGGGCACAGCCGCGCCCACATGTACCGAGCAAAACTTCGGCCCCATCGGCACTGGCCCGTTTGTGGTAACTGAATTCCGCGCAAATGACACCATTTCGCTGGTCGCCAACGAAAACTACCGTGAAGCGGGCAAGCCTGCCTTCGCAACGCTGACCTTCAAAGGCGGCGGGGATGCAGCAGCGGCTGGCCGCTCGGTGCTTGAAACCGGCGAGTTTGACTATGCCTGGAACCTTCAGCTGGCCCCAGAAGTGCTGGCAGACATGGAAGCCAAAGGCCTTGGCACCGTGCTTTCCGGCTTTGGCCCCTTGGTTGAGCGCCTGATGATCAACCTGACAGACCCGTCGGCTGACCTCGGCGATGCCCGTTCGACCGTGGCAAACCCGCACCCGTTTATGTCTGACATGGCGGTGCGTCAAGCGCTCTCTATGGCGATTGACCGGCCTCTGCTGGTTGAAATCGGCTACGGCAAAGCCGGCAAGGTTACCTGTAACGTGCTGCCATCTCCTGCCATTTATGACTCGCCAAACAATGCGGGCTGTGAAGTGCAAGACATCGCGGGCGCCAATGCGCTGCTCGACGAAGCGGGCTGGGTTCGCGGTGCTGACGGTGTGCGCGCCAAAGACGGCGTTCGCCTTTCGATCCTTTACCAAACCTCGACCAACGCCGTGCGTCAGGACTTCCAAGCTCTGATCAAGCAGTGGTGGGCTGAAATTGGTGTAGAGACCGAGCTGAAAAATATCGACGCTGCGGTGTTCTTTGGTGGCGACCAATCTTCGCCTGACACGTTCCAGAAGCTGTTTGCTGATCTGGAAATGTATGCGAACAATTTCGATGGCACCGACCCTGAGTCCTATATGGGCAACTGGCAGTGTTCCGAAATTCCTTCGCCAGATAACGCATGGCTGGGTGGCAACATGCCGCGCTATTGCAACGCCGACTATGACGCGCTTGTCGCTGAAATGGGCAGCACAGCCGACATCAACGAGCGGGCCCGCCTTGCAATCGAGATGAACGACATGCTGATGCAGAGCTACACCATTATTCCACTGGTTCACCGTGGTAATGTGGCTGCGCGCTCTAACACTCTCGAAGGCGTGAAGCTCAACGTTTGGGATTCCGATCTTTGGAACGTGGCCGACTGGTCGCGCGCTGAGTAAACGCTTTTGGCTGCTCCGCTCACGCGGGGCAGCCACCTAACTTCCCCCTTTAAAGACTGATAAGCCGAGGCACTTATGCTCAATTTCACACTTCGTCGCCTGATGTTCACCATCCCGACGCTTTTGCTGATCAGTTTTATTATTTTCCTGATTCTCGATCTGGCCCCGAATGACCCGACGGGCAACCTGCCCCTGACCATCCCGCCCGAAGTGCGCGCCAAAATCCGCGCCAGCCTTGGCTTGGACGCGCCGATGTATATCCGCTACTTGCTCTGGTGTCAGCAGTTCTTCATCAACGAGCCGCTGAACCTCGTGAACGAGTGGTTTGGCTGGTGTGTTGGCGATTGCGAAGGCCGCCTGCGCGTCACCAGTTGGGCCACCCGCTCCCCCGTGGTGGACCTGATCGCAGAGCGTATGCCACAAACCCTTTGGGTGGTGGGCATGTCTTATGTAGTGGGCATTATGATCGCGCTGCCCATCGGCGTGATCTCGGCCTATAAGCAATATAGCTGGTTTGACCAGCTCGGCACTTTCATTGCCATGATCGGCTTTTCGGTGCCCACATTTTTTACCGGCGTTTTGCTGATCGTGATCTTCTCGGTCTGGATGCCCAATGACAGTATCTTCTGGCTACCCTCGATTTATGACACCACCCATGAGGTGACCGACTGGGGGAGCTTTGTTTTCCAAATGCGGCAAATGGCGATGCCGGTAATGGTGCTGGCGCTGTTTAATGCCGCCCAGATCAGCCGTTTTATGCGGGCTTCGATGCTGGATAACTTGTCGCAAGATTATGTGCGCACCGCCCGCGCCAAGGGCCTGAAAGAAAAAACAGTGCTGCTTGTGCATGTGCTGCGCAATTCGATGATCCCGGTGGTGACGGTGATTGCGCTTGGCATTCCGCAGGTGTTTGGCGGTGCGATTATTACTGAGCAAATCTTCAAGGTAAACGGCCTTGGGCAGCTGCTTATTATCGGCATTCAAGGCGCTGACATCCCCTTGGTGCAAACCCTGACCTTCCTATTCGCGGTGCTTATCGTGCTGTTTAACCTTGTGGCCGATGTGCTCTACGGCCTGCTAGACCCGAGGATCCGCTATGACTGATGTGACCGAAATTGAAGATACCCGCAAATACCGCTCGCTTTGGGGCGATGTTTGGAGCCAGTTTCGCACCCATAGGGGCGCGATGCTCGGCAGCTTTGTGTTTATCAGTATTCTGCTGGCGGTGGCCATTGGCCCCTATATCTGGACGCTGGACCCGAACTACGCTGACGTGCGCAACCGCAACCAAGGCATGAGTTGGGGCCACCCGTTTGGCACCGACCAACTCGGACATGATATGCTTGCGCAAGTGCTGCAAGGCGGCCGCATTTCCATCGCCGTGGGCCTTACCGCCATGGCGCTCGCGCTGTTTCTTGGCACCTTCATCGGCGTGCTGGCGGGCTATTTCAAGCGGTTGGACGGGTTCTTGATGCGCGGCACAGACCTTTTCCTTGCCCTGCCCATCCTGCCGCTGCTGCTGGTGATCATCATGCTGTTCCGCGATACCCTGCGCAACATGTTTGGTCCTGAAACCGGCATTTTCATCCTGATTGTGTTTATCATCGGCATGACCAGCTGGATGCAAACCGCCCGCATCGTTAGGGGCGATGTGCTAGCGCTAAAAGAACGCGAATTCATCCTCGCCGCTAATTCCATCGGCACGCCCTCAAGGCGCGTTATCTCCCGCCATATCATGCCCAACATCCTGTCGCCGATCATGGTTTCGGCCACCCTTGGCATCGCCACCGCCATCATCACTGAAAGCTCGCTGAGTTTCCTTGGCCTTGGCTTCCCGTCCGACTTCCCCACATGGGGCCGCCTGCTGTTTGATGGTACCCAGCGCATTTCTCAAGCGCCAAGCCGTGTTATCTGGCCCGGCCTCGCGATCTCGCTCACGGTGCTCAGCGTAAATTTTATTGGCGATGGCTTGCGAGATGCGCTCGACCCTCGCATTCGGGGCCGCTAATGGCTTAAGCGCGCCGCCGCGTAAATCTCGCCCGGCCCGGGGGCCTGAATAATTACCGCATATTCGCCCGCTTCGGCTTGCGGCACGCTCACGGTGGCCGCGCCGTTGCCATCCCAGCGGCCCAAGCTTTCCCAGCTTTTTACGATATTTACATATTCAATGGTTTTGCCCGCGTTTTCCCCGCGCTCAATCACCACGGTTTCGCTCTCGGAAAACCGAACCAGATATATATCCGCCTCAGCAGTCGCCCCGTTTAAGGCCTCCATCCGCACATTGATTCCGCGACCATTATTTTGCACCGTAAGCTCCACTTTGGGCGTAAGCTCCTCCGCCTGCATGATTTGGCGCTGAATTTCATCACTGCGAGAGCCAACCATATAGTTAACCCCCTGCACCACCATTTGCGGCGTATAAACCGAGCGCTCCCCCCAAGCCCGCGCATAAAGCCGCTGGCGGTTGGAATAGTCAGGATTGGCAAAAACATCAGCCCAGCCGAGGTAATCCCAATAATCAACATGCAGCGCGAGGGCGATGATATAATCATGGGTGGCAAGCTCGGCTAAAAGCCTATCCGCCGGCGGGCAGGAGGAGCAGCCTTGCGAGGTATAAAGCTCAACCACTACCGGATTTTCGGCCTCGGCCGCAAGCGGGGCTAGCAGCAAAGCCGCGCCGAAAAAAACATTTAACTTGGCCATAGGAGTCCTCAAATTACAGGTGCAAGAACCTTAGCCCCTGCGGCGCAATAATACCATTCAACCCTTCGCGAGGTTTTGTGATCGCGCCTTATTAAGAGCCAAAGCCATCAAATATACCAAAAGAACCAGATAAAACCCGAGTGTTGCATTTTCAGAAAAAAACACCCGGCTCATTACCCGCCCGGGCATAAAGGTAAAAACACCCGCAACCCCGAGCGCCCAAAAATAAAGGCTCTTCATACTGGCCTGATGCGCCGCTATCCGGCCCTTAACTGCATGACGAACCCCCGAAACCAGCCCCCACGCGCCCAAAACCGTGAGCAAGTGAACGGGGCTAAACGGCCCCACCAGCCGGGTCTCCCAAATAAACGCCGAGCTGACAATCGCAAAACCCATAGCCAGCGCCCAGAACTTCCCGAGCCATTTATGCAGCGTGGTCCCTTTGCCGCCATAAAAGATTATCGGCCCAAGCAGCACCGCCATCGTGGCGCTTATTGCGTGGATTTGAATAGTGAGGCTCGCTTCAAGTAAAGGCGCAAGAGACATGGTATACTCCGGTTAAAATAGGTTGCCCTTACCGCTTGGCCCATTACACTGCCCTGATAAACCACCTATGCGCAGAAGGGCCGTCAACTTCGTGAGATCCACCACTTTGCAGCTTACGCTTCGTAGAATGCACGGAGCCTTTACCGCCCCCAAAGTGCTGGGCGGCCTCGCTATCGCCGCTGTGCTGCTCGGGGTTTCCGGCCCGTTTCAAACCTTTGAGGCCTTCGCCCTGCCCTTTCGCCTCACCTATTGGCTGGTCATCTGCACCCTCACCTTTGCCGCCGGATTTTCTGCTGGCACCTATGTTGAGCTAGCGCTGGAGCAGCGGCTTTCCGAGGGACCGCGCTTTGTCGTCTCCAGCTTTGCCACCGCCATTGCCGTGGTCGCCACCGTGTTTTTGGTTAACCTGTTCAGCGCACAAACAACCCTGCTTAGCCCAGTAGCCACCCTGCTGCTTGGCGGCTATGTCGCCATCATTTCTTTTGCCGTCTCCGCCGCCTTCAAGCTTTTTGGCAGCAAGCCCGCCCCGGCCAAAGCCGAGGCCCGCCTGCTCGCCCGCCTGCCGCTTGAAAAGCGCGCCCCCCTGATCTCGCTTTCGGTGCAAGACCATTACACCGAGGTCTCCACCCTTAAAGGCAGCCACCTCGTGCTCATCCGCCTGTCAGACGCTATGGCCGAGGCGGGAGAGGGCCTGCAAATCCACCGCTCGCACTGGGTGTCGCTCAAAGCCATTGCCAAGGTCGAGCGCATACAGGGCAAGGTCATCCTCACCACCGCCAGCGGGGCCGAACTCCCCGTCAGCCGCTCCTACCTGCCCGCCGTAAAGGCCGCGGGGCTGCTGCCATGAGGCGGCTTCTGGCGCATATCATGGCAGGCGCCATCGTCCTTTTCGCCCGTACCCTTACGGCGGTGCGCGGCGTCTGGAAGGGCGTCGCCCCTGCCCCCATGCGGCGCGTTTACTTTGCCAACCACACCAGCAACGCTGATTTTATACTGCTCTGGGCCGCCATTCCGCCACAATACCGCCGCCACACCCGCCCCGTGGCCGCCGCTGATTACTGGCTCAAAAACAAGTGGCGCGCCTTCATTGGCCGCGACGTCGTGCGCGGCGTGCTGATAGACCGCAACCCAGAAACCCGCACCCTTGATCCTGTAAGCCAAATGGCGGAAGCCACCGATGCCGGTGCCTCCCTCATCATCTTCCCCGAGGGCCTGCGGAACATGACAAGTGAAGCCCTGCTGCCCTTCAAAACCGGCCTCTACCACCTCGCCACCGCCCGGCCAGAGCTAGAGTTGGTGCCGGTCTGGATCGAGAACCTCAACCGCGTGATGCCCAAGGGCGAGATCATCCCCGTCCCCATCCTCTGCACCGTCACCTTCGGCGCGCCGCTGGCATACAACGAAGACAAGGAGCGCTTCTTGCAAGCCGCGTATGATGCGGTGCTCGCCCTCAGGCCCGATACGGGGGACACATGACCGAGCTGCAAATCCTATTCACCGGCCTTCTCGTCCTCCTCCTCGCGGCAACCATCGTGGCGCAAGTGATGGACGAGCGCCGCCCCAGCCCCGCCGTCGATAACCTCATCGCACGTATAAATTCTTGGTGGATCATGGTGCTCGCCCTCGCGCTCGCCTTCTTCCTTGGCCGCACCGCCATGGTCCTCCTCTTCACCGTTGCCTCCTTCAATGCCATGCGAGAATTCGTTACCATCGCCGCCACCCGCCGCGAAGACCACCTCGCCGTCGCCGCCGCCTTTTTCCTCATACTGCCCCTGCAATACTTCATGGTCTGGATGGACTGGTATGGCATGTTCTCCATCTTCATCCCCGTCTACGCCTTCCTGCTGATGCCCATCGTGGCCGTGGTAAAAGGCGAAACGGAGAACTTTCTTGTGCGCGTCGCCTCGGTGCAATGGGCCCTAATGATCGCGGTTTACTGCGTCTCCTACGTGCCGGTGTTCCTGTCGCTCGACATCTCCGGCTTTGAGGGCAAAAACCTCCTCCTCATCGCCTTTCTGATCCTCATCGTCCAGCTTTCTGATGTGCTGCAATATGTCTGGGGCAAGGCCATCGGCCGCCACAAAATAGCTCCCCGCCTTTCGCCCAGCAAAACCGTTGAAGGCTTCCTCGGCGGCGTTATCTCCGCCACCCTCATTGGCGCCGCCATGTTCTGGATCACCCCCTTCACCTTCTGGCAAGCGGGCCTCATGGCGCTCGGCATCTCCCTCATGGGCTTCTTTGGCGGGCTTGTGATGTCCGCCATCAAGCGAGACCGTGGCGTCAAAGACTGGGGCGACACCATAGCGGGCCACGGCGGCTTTCTCGACCGCCTAGACTCGCTGGTTTTCGCCGCCCCGCTGTTTTTCCACCTCACCCGCTTTTTCTGGATGACCAACCTATGACCCGCCGCCCCCTAAAATCCCGCAGCGCCGCATGGGCGCAAAAGCTAGCGGCTTACCTCACCAACACCCCCATAACCCCCAACCAAATCTCCATGCTCAGCATGGTCTTCGCCGCCCTCGCTGGCGGTGCGTTTTACCTTGGCGGATACTGGCTCCTCGCCGCCGCCCTGTTCATCCAGCTCCGCCTGCTCTGTAATCTGCTCGATGGAATGGTGGCTGAAGAAGGTGGCAAATCCACCCCCGATGGCCCCTTCTGGAACGAAGCCCCCGATCGTGTGTCAGACATCCTCATCATCACGGGCCTAGGCTACGGCATTGGCGAACCCAGCCTAGGCTGGGCCGCCGCCGCCCTCGCTATCCTCACCGCCTATATCCGCGAGCTCGGCGGCACAGGCGATTTCTCCGGCCCCATGGCCAAGCCCCACCGCATGGCCCTGCTCACCGCCGCCGCCCTCCTCGCCGCCCTCGGCCTCAACCTCCTGCAAGCCACCCTCTGGACCCT
>JAJRRX010000382.1 GCA_024279075.1 Alphaproteobacteria bacterium
CCGCGTTCAATAAGCCGCAGCGCAAACAAAGCCAATAGACGAGCTCGCTATATGAGGGCATCTCGCCTATTGGCTTTGCCCCTCAAAACAGGGTCACTTTTAAATGCCAAAACAGGGTCACTTTTAAACGCTCATTGACAGCCCATGGAACCGGGCGACGCCGTGGCCTTCCATTACGGCGTGCTGCACGGCACCCGTGGCGAGGAGCTACACCAGCGTCGACGCGCGTTTTCCCTCCGGCTTTTGGGTGATAATGCCCGTTATATAGAGCGCGCAGGCCCGACCTCGCCACCTTTTACAGGCCACGGCATGAAAACAGGCGAGCACCTCCGCGAAGACTGGTTCCCGATAATATTTAAGCGCTAGGAAGCTTCCCACCAAAATTCGCCATTGCCAAAATAACCTGCTCGAGCTCGCGCCCAAGTGCGGTGAGTCGATATTCGGTTTTGGGCGGAATCACAGGAAAAATCTCCTTAGAGACCAGCCCCTCCGCCTCAAGCATTTTCAGCCGTGCGGTCAGCATTTTTGGCGAAATCCCCCCGACCCCGCGCTGCAATTCCGAAAACCGTTTCACCCCAGAAAGCAGCTCGCGCACGATCAGGGTGGTCCATTTGCCATCCAGAATGTCAGCGGTTTTGCGAACGGGGCAGCCCGCGTCACAAATTATTTTGGTCGGAATTTCGTTCATTTGCATATTGTTAACCGCGCGGTTTCATAGTTACCAAAAGGTGCATACTTCCCTTTGTATAGAGCCTACGCTAGATCTGCCTCCATAGTCAACCAATGGAGTAACCCTATGAAAATACTCAAATTTGCGCCCTATCTTGTCGGCGTTTCCCAGCTTGTCCTCGGCGCGCTTTACTTGTTTATGCCGATTGGATTTCTTGCCATGTTGGGCCACACCCCTGTTCAGGCCGATATTGGCTACCCGCTCTCCATGCTCGCCGCCCGCTTTTTAGTTTACGGTGTTGGCATGTTCTACATTGCCCGCGCACCCTTGCAAAATATGTTCTGGCTTTACGGCATGGTGGCCATACAGGCGCTCGACCTTGCGGGTGGGCTTTATTACACCGGTGCGGGCATTGTAAGCATCGCTGACTCTGGTGTTGCCATGTTTAATGCCACGTTCATTATGGTCATCCTGATGGCGTATAGCGTCGGCGTTAAAAAACAAGCTGAGCAATAAGGTGCGCCGGTAGCGGCTTAACCTTTGCAAATAATTGCGCGGCCTTGCGGGGCCGCGCAACATATGAACAAATGTTCACTTCACAAAGTTTTTCCTTGATGGGTCAAGTTTTCTGACCAATAATAGCCTCGGAGGAACTCATCATGGATTTGCAATCTGTCTCGTTGTCTGATCGGCTCGATTTGAGCAAAAAGACTGTGCTTATCAACGGAACCCAAGCGCTGGTGCGCCTTATGTTGATGCAAAAACAACGGGATAAAGATGCGGGCTATAATACGGCGGGCTATGTGAGCGGCTATCGCGGCTCGCCCGTGGGCGCGGTGGATATGCAAATGCAACGCGCAGAAAGCCAGCTTGAAGCGGCGGATATCCACTTTGAGGCGGGGCTAAACGAGGACATCGCGGCCACCGCCCATTGGGGCGCGCAGGCAGCGGGGCTGCGGGGCGACGGCAAGTTTGATGGCGTTTTTGGCCTCTGGTATGGCAAAGGCCCGGGGGTGGACCGCTCGGGAGACGCGTTCCGCCACGCCAATATGGCCGGCACGGCGGCGCTCGGCGGCGTGGTGGCCGTGATGGGTGATGACCACACCGCGGAATCCTCCA
>JAJRRX010000383.1 GCA_024279075.1 Alphaproteobacteria bacterium
CTAAATCCCGCGTGCGAGAGGAGGTCGGCACACCGATAATATCCAGCCCCTCATTGGCCACTTTACCCGCCAAAAGCTGCACAAACCACGCAGCGGTAGAGCCCGTTCCCAGCCCCACTTTCCTCCCCGGTTTACTAAATTCAAGCGCGGCCCTGCTGGCCGCATATTTGCCCCTGTCCGAGCCTGTCAGCTTGTCGGTCATAATTTCATCACCTTCGCCGTGAATGCACTTGCAATCGTCGTGTTCGTGCCCGCATGGTGCCGCAATATAGCGATAATCGGGAAAAACCCAAGGGGAAAGCATGTTTCTCAGTATCTTTGATGTGTTCAAAATCGGGGTCGGGCCGTCATCGAGCCACACGGTAGGCCCGATGGTCGCTGCCGCACGGTTTTTGACCCTGCTGCGCGAGGGCCGCGAGGTGGTGCCGGGCGCTGGCACCCTTGCCCGCTTGGGCTGCACCCTGCATGGCTCGCTGGCGTTTACCGGTAAAGGCCACGCCACAGACCGCGCAGTGACCCTTGGTTTCGCCGGCTTTACCCCTGCCGAATTTAACCCCGAAGCGGCGGAAACGGCGCTTGCCGAGATCGAAAAGCGCGGCACTGTGTCACCCGAGGGACTTGGGGGATTGCGCTATCGCCAAAGCGAGGACTTGCGCTTTGACTATGACGAAAACCTGCCGCTGCATGCCAACGGCATGGTGCTTTCGGCCTTTGATACCAGCGGCAATCTCTATGCCCGCGAAACTTATTATTCCACCGGCGGGGGCTTTGTGCTTACGGCCTCCGAACTCGCCGGAAACGAAGTGACCGCCGAGCAACCTTCCGCGCCCTACCCCTTCAAAACCGCCGATCAAATGCTTGAAATGGCACGTAAATCCGGTAAAAGCATCGCCGAGATGAAGCGAGATAACGAGCTGCACCATATGAGCCGTGAGGCGTTGGAAAGCGGCCTCGCAAAGGTGTGGAATGTCATGCAATCCAGCATCAATCGCGGGCTGGAAACGGGGGGCATTTTGCCCGGAGGCCTGAGCTTTCGGCGGCGAGCCAAGGCCATCCATGCGTCGCTGCTGGCAGAGCATGGAACAAACACGGCGGCACCCCATACGATCAATGACTGGATTAGTGTCTATGCCATTGCCGTTAATGAAGAAAATGCGGCTGGGGGGCAGGTGGTTACGGCGCCGACAAATGGCGCGGCGGGCGTGCTGCCTGCCGTGCTGCGCTATTACCTTGACCATGTGCCAACGGCGCGGGCGGAGATGGTGGAGCCGTTTCTGCTGACCGCAGCCGCGATTGGTGGCCTGATCAAAGCCAATGCCTCGATATCGGGGGCCGAAGTGGGCTGCCAAGGCGAGGTCGGCTCGGCGGCAGCAATGGCGGCGGCAGGCCTGTGCGCCGTGCTAGGCGGCACCCCGCAACAGATTGAAAACGCAGCCGAAATCGCGCTAGAGCACCATCTAGGCATGACCTGTGACCCCGTAAAAGGCCTCGTACAAGCCCCCTGTATTGAACGCAACGGATTAGGGGCGATCAAAGCCGTATCGGCCGCCTCCCTCTCCCTGCGCGGCGACGGCATCCACCTCGTTTCGCTGGATGCCTGCGTGGAAACCATGCGGCAAACGGGGGTGGATATGAGCCACAAATATAAGGAGACCTCGCTCGGCGGGTTGGCGGTGAATGTGCCGGAATGTTGAGGGGGGTGGCGGGGCTTTGGCGGGCTGAAGCCCGCCCTACGGAAGGCCGGATTATTGCGTAGGCATAACGTAGGCGTTACGTAGGCATTTGGGGGGCAATGCGGTGCTAATCAGCGGTTGGGCGATTGGCGAGGAAGCGCTCGAAATTGGTTTTGACGGTTTTGGTCGACGGGTGGTCCGACCCGAGAGATTTTTCAAACACCGCCACCGCTTGTCGATACAGCGGCTCGGCTTCATCGAAGCGCCCTTTGGCCTCCAGCAGCGCCGCGAGGTTGTTGAGGCGTGTGCCAAATTCCGGATGATCCTCCCCCAGCGCCACGCGGGCATTTTCCAAAGCCTGCCGATACAGCGGCTCGGCCTCCTCAAAACGCCCCGTGGCCTCCAGCAGCCCCGCGAGGTTGTTGAGGCGTATGCCAAACTTCGGATGATCCTCCCCCAGCGCCACGCGGGCATTTTCCAAAGCCTGCCGATACATCGGCTCGGCCTCCTCAAAACGCCCCGTGGCCTCCAGCAGCCCCGCGAGGTTGTTGAGGGCGGTGCCGTATTCGGGAGCTGTTTTGCCAAACTCTTGATCGGCGGCTTTTAGGGCGGCTTTGGCAAGGGATTCGGCTTCGGGGTAATTGGCAATTTGGAGGGCTGCCTTTTGTGCGTGAATCAAATGGGCGTAGGTTGGGTGCAGGTGGGCGGCTTCGCTGAAGTGGGTGAAGGCCTCCTTCCAGTGGTAATCCTGCTCAGCGATTTTACCAAGCTCAAATTCAAATTCGGCGGTTTCGGATTCAGCATCCTCTTTGGCCAACTTAAGCGTTAATGCACGGGCGCGGCTTTGGGCGGCCAGTTCCTCGAAAATGGCTTTGGCGAGGGTGAGCTTGCCTTTGTCCAACTCGTCAAAGGCAGCTTGTTTGCGGGCAGGGTCGATCTGGTTTTCGTAACGCGCGAGTCTGGCCTTGTGTTCGGCCAGCTCGGCTTTGGTTTTCTCGTAGTCGGATTCGATATTGGCGAGGCGAGACTGGATGCTCGTCATTTCCTGAAGAATAAGTGCCTTGTCGGCCTTATGGGCTTTCTTGAGGTCTTTAGTTTTTTGCTTAAGCGCCTCTTTAAGGGCGGCTTGGTGTTCGGCGAAGGTCAGGCCGATGGTGACATTACCGCCGACGTTATCGGCAATCACCGCACCTTCGGAGGCTGTTTTATTTGCTCTCATTTTTTGCGCTTCCGGCTTGGATTGGTGGTGATGTTGCCCTTTACGCTGCCCTCAACAATAATCACGCCACCGGATTTGGCGGTGTTTTTGCTGGCGGGCTAGCGGCTGCCCCATAGGCCCATGAGCCACGTCGCTACACCCCCAACAAGGGTAAGCACAGCCGTGATGGCCATAATTGCATTGGCATTGGTTGTGATCCAGTCCATTTGACACTCCTTCCTACCACCTTAACCACATGCGCAGGGTTGTCGCGACCTTGGGGCGGTGCGTGGGAACCACGCACCCTACGGGTTGTGGATTGGAATGGGGGGCGGTAGGCTGGCTGGAAAACGGAGAGTCTTATGAAGCGCATTGCCCTTGTATTTACCCTTGTTGGCACCCCCGCCTTAGCTGAAATCACGCCACTTGATGTGATCGAAAGTTGGCGCACGGTGTATGCGGGCTTGGGCGAGGCGATCACGTATGACTCGGTGCAAGCCGGGGCCAATGGCAAGGGAATGCTGCTAAATAACCTTACTTCGGTGGGCATTCTGGCCAATATCACCACTACCAGCCGGTTTGACTGGGTTTTGCTGGTGCCGGATAGCGAGGGCGGCATCGAGATCACCTTTTCGCCTTTTGGGGAAAAGGTTGATGTAGAGCGTGCAGCGGATGGGGGTGAGGATATCACCCGCGCCACGTTTGACTTTTCGGCACTGTCACTACATGCCACGGGCTACCCGAGTGATATCCGCTATCGCTACAGCGCGCCACAACTCACCTATAGCGAGCATAGTGGTGACGATGATTTTGGCACGCAGTTGGAGGTAACGATCACCGAATTTAGCGGTGAGGCGACCTCGATCACCAACGTAACCGAAAGCGGGCCTCAGGTGGCGGATGGCGGCGATTTCAGCTTTGGCCGCGTGGAGCTTTTGGAGGAAAGCTATTCACTAATCGCCGAGCCGGTTGTGGTGCGGGTTGTGGCACAAAACGCTGGGCTGTCTTACAACTGGTCCTTTCCGCTGACAGACATTCCACTTGCATCGGTACCACTTACGGATTTTCCGCCCCAATCGGATTTGGAGGTTGAGCTGATGACAGGGCAGGTGATGGGCGTGCAGACTGAAGATGGGGGTTTGGGCGTGAGAACCATAGATTTTGGCCAAGAAAACGGGACGTTTTCAGCGCAAATTGCCCATAATCAGTTTCGTTTCGGGATGACCTCGAAAAACGGTACATTTGGGGTGGAATCGTCTTTACTGGGGCAGCCTAGTTTTGATGTTAGCCTTGCCAGCCTGCAAACTCACCTAACAATGCCGTTTCGAAAGACGACAACCCCCGCGCCGTTTTCGGCCTCGTTTACGGTGAACGGGTTTGCGTTGGACCCGGCGGAATGGGCAAAAGTGGACCCAGAAAACAGCATGGGATAACCCGCGCTGAACATGTCAATTTCGGTCTCAGGCCTGATGCAGCTTTTATTCGGGATGTTTGAGGGCACCTCTGATTTACAATCGGGCAAGGCGCCGTTTTTCATTCCAGATCTAACGCTGGACACTCTAAGGCTGGCCGCCGGGGGGGCCGTAATCGAGGGGCAAGGCGATTTGCGCTTTAACCGCGGGCGAAATGACCCTGATACGGACCTGCCAGAGGCCAAAGGGGCGCTAGACTTTTCCATCACTGGCGCGCTTGGATTTTTGGATAGGTTTGGCCGCCTGACCGATGTGGACCCGATGGCGATTTTGAGCATGAAAGGTGGCTTGGGGATGTTTGCCCGACCCACGGATACGCCGGATAGTTTTACCTCAAAAATCGAGTTTTTGTTTGGCGGCGGGATTGTGGTAAACGGGCAAACGGTGCGGTA
>JAJRRX010000384.1 GCA_024279075.1 Alphaproteobacteria bacterium
AAAATCAAAGACCGTTTTGGCAATTTCCATTACCTGCGCGTCGAGCCACTTGACGACGCGGACGTGATCCCCGAAGGGGCCGATGTCCACGTAATTCGCAGAAAAGACGGCATGTTTTTTGTTGTCGATATCACCTGAGGCCTCACCCGCCTCAACCCCACAATTTAACAAGGAGAAATAATATGGAAATTCAATCCATACTGATTATTGCTGGCGTGATACTTGCGCTATTCGTGTTCCTCGGCCTGATCATGGCCCGCCTTTACCAGCGCGCCACGCGTGAGGTTTCCCTGGTGAAAACCGGCTCGGGCGGCAAAAAGGTCATCATGGATGGCGGCACGATCTCTATCCCGTTCCTGCACGAAATTTCGATGGTCAACATGAAAACCCTACGCTTGGAGGTGGCCCGCAATGGCGATGCCTCGCTGATCACCAAAGACCGGATGCGGGTAGATGTCGGCGTGGAATTCTATGTTTCGGTAAATGCGACCGAGGACGGCATTTCCCGCGCCGCCCAAACCCTTGGCGACCGGACCTTCAACGTCGACCAACTTCGCGAAATGATCGAGGGTAAGCTGATCGACGGTTTGCGCTCGGTCGCCGCCCGCATGACCATGGACGAGCTGCACGAAAACCGTTCGGAATTTGTGCAGGAAGTGCAAAACGCCATCTCCGAGGACCTGCTAAAAAACGGCCTTGAGCTGGAGGCGGTTTCACTAACTGCACTCGACCAAACTCCGTTTGACTCGCTGGATGAAAACAACGCTTTTAACGCCGTTGGTATGCGTAAGCTTGCCGAGGTGATTGCGAAATCCCGCAAGGAGCGCGCGGCGATTACAGCCGAGGCTGATGTGTCTGTCCGCCGCTCCGAAATGGAAGCGGAAAAGCTGAAATACGAGATCGAACGCGACCAGCGTGAGGCTGAGATTTCCAAAAACAAGAAGATCGAGATTTTACAGGCTGACCAACTGGCTGATATTGCGCGAAATCAGGAAGAGGCGGACCGTTCGGCCCAAGAAGCCAAGATCGAAAAGGAACGCTCTGTGCGCGCCGCTGAAATTGAACGTGAGCGTAAAATCCGCGATGCCGAGATCACCAAAGAGCGGGAAATCGAGGTTGCTGACCAAGAGCGCAAGATCATCGTGGCCAAGAAATCCGAAGAGGAAAGCCATGCCCGTGCCGAGGCCGACAAAGCCCGCGCTGAAGCGATGACGGCTGAAGAAGCGGTCGAGACCGCCCGTTCTGTGGCCTCTGCCGAGCGCGCCAAGCAAATTGCGCTGATCGAGGCCACCAAGGAGGCCGAGCGCGCCGCAACGGGCGTAAAGGTGCGGGCCGAAGCCGAGAAGGATGCAGCGGCTGACCGTGCGGCGGCTTTGCTGGAAGAAGCGCAGGCCGAAGCCACATCTATCACCATTCGCGCTGAGGCGAAAAAGGTGGATATGTTGGCCGAGGCTGAAGGTGCCCGCGCGATTGCGGACGCGGAGAATGCGCTCAGTGCCGAGATTGTCGACATGAAAGTGGCGCTTGCGCGGCTAGAGGCCATGCCGGGGATTGTTGCTGAAATGGTGAAACCTGCCGAGAAGATAGACTCGATCAAGATCCATCAGGTGACGGGCATGAATGCTGGCGCGGGCGGCAGCGGGGCAGGGGGCGCACCTGTCAACCAAGCGCTCGATTCCATTATGGGCATGGCCCTGCAAATGCCCGCCATGAAGAAGCTCGGCGAAGAACTGGGCCTCAGCATGGAAGGCGGGTTGGCGAGTGTGGCGAACGAGGCCTTTGATGTGGCGCCTTCGGAAGAGGCCAAAGCTGACGAAGCCCCAAAAGAAAGCGCTTAACTTCCGCTAACCGCTGCTCTTCCCCGCATGCGGGGGAGGGCTAAACGGGTCCATCTCATACCGCACCGCGCTTAAATAAAGCCCCTGCGGCGGGCATACCGGCCCACAAGCTGCGCGGCTCTTTGCTTCAAGTGCTGCCTTCACCTGCACAGGCTCCCAGCTCCCCGCACCAACCCGCTCAAGCGTTCCCACAAAGCTGCGCACTTGGTTGTGCAAAAAGCTCCGCGCCTGAATGTGAAACCGCGTTTCCACCCCACCACGATAGGGAAGCTGCTCGATTGACAGCTCATCCAAACTTTTCACAGGGCTTTTTGCTTGGCACACGGTTGAGCGAAACGTGGTAAAATCATGCTTGCCAATCAAATACTTAGCGCCTGCCTGCATGGCCTTAAGGTCCAGCGCATGCTTCACCTGCCACATGGTGCCCTTATCAAAGGTCATCGGCGCACGGCGGCCGAGTAAGCGAAACGTATACCGCCGCTCCACCGCCGAAAACCGCGCATGAAAATCATCGGGTGCCATCGCGCAATCCACAATTGCCACGCCTTGGTTGCGCATATAAAAATTCAGCGCCTCCATCAGGCGTTCTGGCGCAATCGCCTTTACCAAATCCACATGCCCCACTTGGCCCGTAGCATGCACGCCTGTGTCTGTTCGCCCCGCGCCTTGCACACCTTCACACGTTGGCTCAAGCTGTTGTAATGCAACGTTAATCACACCCTGCACTGTGGGCAAATCCACCTGCTTTTGCCAGCCACAAAATGGTGCGCCGTCATATTCGATTTTCAACGCAAAGCGCGGCATGGCAAAACCCTCTGTAAATCGTGCTTCCCAGCACCTATATTACAATGAAACAGAAATCCAGCAAGGAGCGCCGCGTGGGCTTAGCCGATATTACCGACAGCATCGCCCGCGTGATCGACGACACGCAATCGGGCGCAAAAGAGCTGTTTGAACCCGTGCTGCGCATCGGCGTTACCGGCCTTTCCCGCGCCGGAAAAACCGTGTTCATCACCTCTCTCATCGCCAACTTACTAGACCGCTCCCGCATGCCCGCGCTTAAGGCTAACCCGCTGATAACAGCTGCGTTCCTGCAACCCCAACCCGATGATACCATCCCCCGCTTTGCCTATGAAAGCCACCTGCAAGCGCTCGGGGCATCGGCCCCCCATTGGCCCGAAAGCACCAGCTCCATCAGCCAGCTTCGCCTGTCGCTCCGCACCCGCACCACGGGCCTTTTGCGCGGCCTAAAAGGCGACAAAACCCTGCATATCGACATCGTGGATTATCCCGGCGAGTGGCTGCTGGACCTGCCGCTGTTAAAACAATCCTACGCTGAGTGGTCAGCGCAGGCGTTGCAGCAAGCCCGCGCGCCATCGCGCGCCGAGCTGGCCGAGGGCTGGCTTGTCCGGCTCGAGGCTAGCGACCCAAGTTCGGCGCTCGATGAACCCGAAGCGCAAAGGCTTGCGCAAGCCTTCACTACTTACCTGCAAGCCGCCCGCAGCGCCGGTTTCTCCAACTGCGCGCCGGGGCGGTTCCTGCTCCCCGGTGATTTGCAGGGCTCTCCAGCGCTTACATTTGCGCCAATGCCACGCCCTGATAAAGTGCGCTCCAAAACCCTCTACGGTGCCTTTGAGCATCGTTTTGAAGCCTACAAGAAGCAAATCGTTAAGCCGTTTTTCCGCGATCACTTCGCCAAGATCGACCGCCAGATTGTGCTGGTCGATGCTCTTGGGGCCATCCATAATGGTCCCGAAGCGGTGGAAGACCTTCGCCTTGCCCTCAGTGAAATCCTCACCAGCTTTCGCCCTGGAAAAAACCACATCCTATCAATGATCACAGGCCGAAAAGTCGAAAAGATCCTGTTCGCCGCCACCAAGGCCGATCACATCCATCATTCCCAACACCCCCAACTGACCGGCTTTCTTGAGGCCCTTTTGGCCGATGCCAAAGATGCTGCCAACTGGAAGGGCGCAGCCACGCAGGCGCTTAGCCTTGCCGCCTTGCGCGCCACGGTCGAGCAATCCACCAAGCACGAGGGCGAAATGCTGGACATTGTGCGCGGCACCTTGATGGAAAGTGGAGAAGAAGTGGCGCTGCACGCTGGCGACCTTCCCGCTGACCCTGCCCGCTTGTTGACTCCCGCCAAACAAGGGGCAACCGTGTGGCCCGAGGATATCAGCTATAACCTCCCTAGTTTTGCGCCGCCGATAACGGCTGATCAGGCGCCAAAAGGCTTGGCTCATATCCGTATGGATAAAGCCGCCGAGTTTTTAATCGGAGACAAGCTATGATTGAGGAAGCTGCCCTAAAGGATGCAGCCACATGCTCGACAATCATGCATGAATGGATTTACGAAACCGAATGGTTTCCTAATAATGCACCCGAGAGTGCCTCTGAGCAAGCCATGAAAAGCCGGATAGAAACGGACCATGTTTTGGTGGCCCGCAATGGCGACAGCATTGACGGGTTTGTGGCCTTTTCAGATGAATACGTTGAGTGCCTCTACCTAACGACTGAAGCCCGCGATAAAGGCTTGGGCGCGCGCTTGCTTTCGCGTGCAAAAGCCCAAAACCCCACTGGCCTCGCCCTTTGGGTGCTAGAAAAAAACACAGCTGCGCGGCGGTTTTATGCCCGCGAAGGCTTTGTTGAAACCGCTTTCGGGGACGGGGCCGATAACGAAGAGGGCTTGCCAGATGTCCGCATGGAATGGCAGCCAGAGGAGGTGAAAAATGGCCAAACGGCGTAAACCAGTGATGCTCGACGCCAAGGCGCTTAGCCCTGCGCCCAGCCCGCAAGAGGCCCCGCCAGTGCTGGATGTTGAGCCGGAAAACACCGCGATGCAGCGCGCCACGCGCTTGGCTGGCAAGCCCAAAAGCTGGCTTGCCAAATTGTTTTGG
>JAJRRX010000385.1 GCA_024279075.1 Alphaproteobacteria bacterium
GAGATTCGAACTCACGACATCTTCGTTGGCAACGAAGTGCTCTACCACTGAGCTACGCCCGCTTCGTGTGGCTGATATATAGAGATTCCCGATGCGGCTGCAAGCGGAAAATTGGCGCAAGTGCAAATTATTTTCTAAGCGGGAAAGCAGGCAGGATTTGTGCAAAATCCGGCGGCGTGCCAGCGGGGGTTCTGGCCTCGGGCGCGCTGGCAAACAGCATCGCATAGCCATGCACAAGCGACCACACCATCACCTCGATCCCCCCTTCTTGCCCGCCGATGGGCGCAAAAGGGGCGCAGGCTTGCTCAAGCTCGCGGTAAGCAAGGGTTGAGTATTGCTCAAGCTCGGCAAGTATCGGCGGGTTAATCTGGGCAAAATCCGGCGGAAAAGGCTGGAACATAAACTGAAACAAGGCGGCATGGCTTCGGGCAAATGCTAGATACCCCTCGCAAATCGCGACCAAGCGCGCGCGGGGCTCGGTTAGGCCGTGCCGATGCGTCTGCATGGTCTCCGCAAATATCTTGTAACTCCGCGCCACAATCGCCGCTTTCAGGCTGGTGATGCCCTTAAAATGGTGCGCAGGAGCCGCATGAGAAACCCCCGCCTTGGCCGCACATTTTCGCAGGCTTAAAGCAGCTGGGCCGCCTGCCTCCATCAGCCCTATCCCCGCTGAAATGAGCGCCTCGCGCAGATCTCCATGATGGTGTTTGTCTTTGTTCATGAAACGAGTGTAACGCTACCCTTGACAGTGTCAAGTTCACTCTTTAACTTGACACTGTCTAGTTAAAGGATTCCCTCATGCCCACCGCCCGTATATCCCTTGTCATCGCTACCACCCTCAGCCTCCTCATCGCGCTTGGCTCATACCGCTTTCTCGCCCTTGGCCTGCCGCTCTCCTTCCCTGATATGCTTGGGCAAATTGAGGGCCAAAGGCTGGCCTTCCTCCTCCATATCAGCTTCGCCCCGGTGGCGCTGGCCATCGGGGGCCTCCAGTTTTTTGCCAGCATAAGGCGGCACAAACCCTTGCACCGCTGGCTTGGCCGCAGCTATGGCTTGGCCATACTCATCAGCGGCATTGCTGGCATA
Organism: Alphaproteobacteria bacterium; assembly: GCA_024279075.1. Classification (GTDB taxonomy): domain Bacteria; phylum Pseudomonadota; class Alphaproteobacteria; order Rhodobacterales; family Rhodobacteraceae; genus UBA3077. The sequence continues at coordinate 1,087 of JAJRRX010000385.1, forward strand.
TTTGTGGCATTCAACGCGGCAGGCGGCCTTTCAGCCCAACTTGGCTTTACCCTCTTGGCGCTCGCGTGGCTCTTCACCACCGCCAACGCCATCCGCCACGCCGTGGCTCGCCGCATAGGCCAACACCGCCGCTGGATGATCTACTCCTTCGCCCTCACCTTTGCCGGTGTCACCCTGCGGCTATACCTGCTCGGCTTTATGGCGGCAGGTTTTAGCTATACCGAGGCCTCGGTCTATCTTGCATGGCTGTGCTGGCTGCCCAACTTAGGCTTTGCATGGTGGTGGTTGAAGCGCTGACAAAATAAAGGCCTCGCATGGCCCCCTGCCAGGCTGCGCTCGGTGGCGCCGCGACAGCCATTTCGCATGACGCACCATCTCGCCCGCGCCGCCTTCAACCATCAGCGCTTATTGCAATTGACCTGCGCCCCTAGAACTCCTCCAAAATGATGTAGAGTCCGCCCAACGAAAAGGACGGAAAACATGAAGAAGCGATTCACGGATGAGCAGATTATTCAAATGCTGAAAGAGCAGGAGGCTGGCGAGAAGACGGCGGA
>JAJRRX010000003.1 GCA_024279075.1 Alphaproteobacteria bacterium
CGACGGATCTTTGCTGCACTTTCCATTAATATCACCTGATCATTCTCCGCGCCCAAATACCCGGATGTTAACAAAACAGGTGGGTCAATTTTAAACGCCAATTACCCACCCAAGTGGGTCAATTTTGCACGCTTATTCACACAGCATGTCGTCACAAGTTAGGAAACGCATCAAAATCCTCACTGAACGCCCTATGACAAACTACTGAAGTTTTTTATGACAAATGACAGGCCATTTATTGCCGTGGATATCAATACTAATTAAAGGGGGTATTGATAGCGATTGCCTAAGCGGGGGAGTCCCCTGTAAGCTGCAAAGAAAACGGGAGCGGCAAATGGATTGGGATAAGGTCAGGATTTTTCATGCGGTGGCGGATGCGGGCAGCCTCACCCATGCGGGTGAAGTGCTGCACCTGAGCCAATCAGCCGTGAGCCGACAGATTAGAGGGTTAGAGGAAAGCCTGAATGTAACGCTGTTTCATCGCCACGCGCGCGGGTTGATTCTGACGGAGCAAGGCGAGCTTTTGTTTGAGGCGGCCAAGGCAATGAGCAAGCAGCTGGAGGCGGCCTCGGCGCAGATCAAGGACTCGGAAGACGAGGTTTTTGGCGAGCTGCGGGTAACAACGACCACGGGGTTTGGCTCGCTTTGGCTGGCGCCACGCTTGGCGCATTTGTATGAGAAATACCCTAGTCTGCGGATAAACCTAATGCTGGAAGAGCGGGTTTTGGACCTGCCGATGCGTGAGGCCGATGTGGCAATCAGGATGAAAGAGCCGTCGCAAGCAGACCTTATCCGCCGCCGTTTGATGGATGTGAACATGAAGTTTTATGCCTCAAAGGATTATCTGGAAGCCAACGGCACGCCCAAAACGGCAGTAGAAATGCGCAAACATCGGTTAATTTCCCAAAGCCCGAGCGCGCCGCAGGTGAGTGCGGGGGCAGCATGGGTGGCCCCGTTTATTGAAGAAAACGAAACCTCGCTGTTAACGGTGAACAACTATTTTGGCATCCTGCAAGCGGTGCGCAATTCGCTCGGCATCGGGGCACTGCCGGACTATTTAACGGTGGATTTCCCAGAGCTGGTGAACGTGTTGCCTGAGTCGGGCTCGGCCCCTGTGCCGGTTTATTTGGCCTATCCGGGGGAGTTGCGGCAGAGCAAGCGGGTGGCGGTATTCAAGGATTTTGTTCTTAAGGAAATAATTGCTTACCGGAAAATAATGCGAGAAACCCAATAATTTTACTTATTATAAAGGTTTTACCTTTAGCTATGCATATAGGTGATAGCGGTTATGCGTCGCATGTGGCTGTTTTATCTTGAATGCTACATTCGGTATACCTATATCCCCTATTGAAGCAAGCGGGTTCGCCCGCGACGTTTCATACCTCCCTGTTGGACTTGGGCCGAGCTTAGCTCGGCCTTTTTTTTTGGCCTTTTGCATTTTACCTAAAGTTCTGATGCGGCGCGTCTAGCGTTGCTCCGCTTGGCGAGGGTATTTTCGCGCCGCGCTGAACCGTTTGCGTGTGTCGCAAATCACGAAATTGCGCTTAGTGCGTTTTCCCTATTTTCCCCGTTGAGTTTCCGCGCTAACGTGTCGTGAATTTTTCAACGGAGGCTCTTATGTCCGAATCCATTCAATCCCGCCTTGACGCACTTGGCATCACCCTGCCAGAGGCCCCCGCGCCTGCAGCTAATTATGTGCCATTCGTGCAATCGGGGAACCTCGTTTTTGTATCCGGGCAAATTAGCAATGGGCCGGACGGGCTGATTAAGGGCCGCTTGGGCGAAGGCTTGGACGCCGAGGCAGGCTATGCGGCAGCGCGGACTTGTGGGATTTCGCTGATCGCGCAACTACGTGCGGCGTGCGGCGGAGACCTTGAGCGGTTGGTCCAGGTCGTGAAGCTGGGTGGGTTTGTGAACTCAACGGGCGATTTTACTGACCAGCCAAAGGTTGTGAACGGGTGTTCGGACCTGATGGTTGAGGTGTTTGGTGACAAAGGCCGCCATGCGCGGGCTGCTGTTGGGGTGCCCGCTTTGCCACTTGGTGTGGCGGTGGAGATTGAAGGGATTTTCGAGATTGCCTGAGCTACATCCTTCCCTTTTATTGCCGCCTGTGGCCCATCGGGGCTTGCACGGTGAGGGGCGTTCCGAAAACTCTGTGGCAGCTTTTGCGGCAGCGATTGAAAAGGGCTATGGCATTGAGCTGGATATTCAGATGTCATCTGACGGCGAGGCGATGGTTTTTCATGACTATGAGCTTTCGCGGCTGACTTCCGAAAAGGGGCCAACGCGGCAGCGCACAGCGGCGGAGCTGGGGGCGATGGTGCTGGCGGATGGGTCGAAGATTCCGACCCTTGAGGCCGTGCTGAAGCAAGTTTCGGGGCAGGTTGGCGTGCTCGTTGAGATCAAGGACCAAGACGGCGCGATGGGGGCGGATATTGGGTCGCTGGAGGCGCGGGTGGCGGAGATTTTGAACGAGTATCGCGGGCCGGTGGCGGTTATGTCATTGAATCCACATGCGGTTTATCACATGCGTCGGCTATCCCCTGATGTGCCGCGCGGGCTGACCACCTGTAGCTTTTCTGCAGAAAACTGGCCGTTATTGCCGCGTGGGCGGGCGGCTGAGTTGATTGAGATTCCGGATTTTGAAGCCACAGGCTCGTGCTTTATTTCGCACCACTTCAAAAGCCTTGACTTGCCAGCGGTAAACCGGATTCGCCAAGGC
>JAJRRX010000386.1 GCA_024279075.1 Alphaproteobacteria bacterium
ATGGCCACCGTTGCGCCTGATTTCCCTGACACAAGCTTTGTGATCATCGACATGGTTGTGGATGCGCCAAACGTGCGCTCCGTGGTATTTGCCGAGCAAGAAGGCTCTTACCTTGTTGGTTTGCTGGCCGCTATGGCCTCCAAAACCGGCACCGTTAGCTTTGTGGGAGGCATGGACATTCCGTTGATCCAGAACTTCCAGTGTGGCTATGCTCAGGGCGCAAAATCTGTGAGTGATGATATCACCGTGATTGGCGCGATGACCGGCACCGATGGGTCCGCTTGGAACAACCCTGTGAAGGGTGGCGAGATCACCATGTCGCAAATCGAAAACGGCTCTGACGTTGTGTTTGCGGCTGCTGGCGGCACGGGCCGTGGTGTGCTGCAAGCCGCTGCGGATGCGGATATCATGGGTATCGGCGTTGACGCCAACCAAAACTACATGCACCCCGGCAACATGCTGACATCGATGATGAAGCGCGTGGACAACGCTGTTTATGATGCTTTCAATGACGTGAACAATGGCGAATTCACCGCCGGTATTCAGGTTATGGGCCTTGCCGAAGAGGGCGTTGGCTGGGCATTGGACGAAAACAATGAAGCCCTGATCACCGACGAGATGGAAGCCGCCGTTGAAGCCGCAAAAGCTGCCATCATCGCGGGTGATATTGTTGTGCACGACTACCGGACAGACAATTCCTGCCCAGTCGAGATCAACTAAGAATGTCTTCAGAGGAAAATAATGCGGGGCGGCTCGATGCAGTCGCCCCTGCTATTGAATTAATTGGTATTTCCAAGGCTTTCGGGCCAGTGCAAGCCAATAAAGACATTTCCATGACCGTTGCCAAAGGCGCGATTCACGGGATTGTCGGCGAAAACGGCGCGGGGAAATCCACCCTGATGTCTATTCTGTACGGGTTTTATAAGGCCGATTCCGGAAGCGTAAAAATCAACGGGGTGCCGACCACGATTAATGACAGCCATGACGCGATTGCGGCTGGCATTGGCATGGTGCATCAGCATTTTATGCTGGTGGATAATTTTACCGTGTTGGAAAACGTGATTCTTGGTGCCGAAGAAGGTGCCACCCTTGGCCCGAGCCTCAGGAAAGCGCGCAAAGAGCTAAAGCGGCTGGCCGATGAATATGAGCTGGATGTGGACCCGGATGCCCTGATCGAGGATATTTCCGTGGGCTTCCAACAGCGGGTGGAGATTTTAAAAGCGCTCTACCGCCAAGCTGAAATTTTGATTTTGGACGAGCCAACAGGTGTGCTAACGCCCGACGAGGCCGACCACCTGTTTCGCATTCTGCGCAACCTAAAAGACCAAGGCAAAACCATCGTGATTATCACGCACAAATTGCGGGAAATCATGGATGTAACGGATTCTGTGTCGGTGATGCGGCGCGGTGAAATGACGAAAACCATTGCGACAAATACCACTTCGCCGGAGGACTTGGCTGAGGCCATGGTCGGGCGGCGGGTGCTGCTTGAGGTTAATAAGAAGCCCGTTGAGGTGGGCGAGACCGTGATGCAAGTTAAAGGCCTGAGCGTGACCGATGTGCACGGCGTGATGCGGCTGAAAGACGTATCTTTCGAGCTGAAACGCGGCGAGATTTTGGGCATTGCCGGCGTGGCGGGCAATGGGCAATCAGAGCTGCTCGAGGTGATCGCAGGCATCGGGGCCGCGACCTCGGGCGAGGTGCTGATGCACGGTGAGGCGATTGATGTTTCCAAACATGCCAACGCCGAGCTGCGGCGGCACCGTGGCATTAGCCACGTGCCAGAGGACCGCCATCAGCGCGGGCTAGTTATGCCGTTTATGACATGGGAAAACACCGCCTTTGGCTACCATAACGAGCCAGAATATAGCGGCAAGTTTGGCCTCGCCAACCAGAAATACATGAAAAAAGACGCCCGCGAAAAGATGGAGCGGTTTGATATCCGCCCCCCTATCCCGCAGCTTGTTGCCAGCCATTTCTCCGGCGGCAACCAGCAAAAAATCGTGCTGGCTCGCGAGATTGAGCGTAACCCCGATGTGCTGCTGATCGGCCAACCCACGCGCGGCGTGGATATTGGCGCGATTGAGTTCATTCACCAGCAAATCGTAAACCTGCGCGATGCGGGCAAAGCCATTTTGCTGGTCTCGGTCGAGCTGGACGAAATTCAGGCGCTGTCTGATCGGATTTTGGTGATGTTTGACGGGGTAATCCAAGGCGAGCGCCTGCCCGAAAATACCAATGAAGGCGAGCTTGGCTTGCTGATGGCGGGCGTTGATCCGGAGGCGAAACAATGAACAAGAACCTGCCTAAATGGGTCGATCTCGGGCTGATCCCGCTGCTCACGCTGGCGCTGGCTTTTGCCGTTTCCGGCCTCGTGGTACTTTCGATCGGGCAAGACCCGATCGAAGTGGTTAAGGTGATGATTCAAGGGGCATTTAACCCCTTTGGCATTGGCCATACGCTTTATTTCACTACCAACTTTATCTTCACCGGCCTCGCGGTTGCGGTGGCCTTTCACGCGCGGCTGTTTAACATTGGCGGCGAGGGGCAGGCGGGGCTTGCAGGTGTTGGCGTGGCCATTGTTATGCTCTCTTATGATTGGCCACACTGGAGCATTGCGCTGGTCGTTGGTGTGATGGCCGCTATGGCCTTTGGCGCGGCTTGGGCGGCGATTCCGGCCTATTTGCAAGCCAAGCGCGGCAGCCATATTGTGATTACGACCATTATGTTTAACCTGATCGCCACGGCGCTTATCGGCTATCTTTTGGTTGGCCCAATGCAGGCCGAGGGCTCGTTGCCCGAAAGCCCGGGCTTTCCCGCAGCAGCGGCATTGCCCTCTATGCACGTGATTCTTGGCTGGTTTGGCATTGAATTTGATAAATTCGCGCCCGCAAATATCAGCTTTTTCCTTGCGCTCATCGCAGCCCTGCTGGTGTGGATTCTGATCTGGAAAACAAGGCTTGGTTATGAAATGCGCGCCTTTGGCCACTCCGAAAAGGCGGCAGTATATGCCGGCATTTCTCCAATGAAAATCACCATGATCGCCATGCTGATATCGGGTGCGCTTTCGGGCATGATGGCGGTTAACACGGTGCAAGGCGAGGCCGAGCGGCTCGTGCTTGGCGCGGTGGAGGGCGCTGGCTTTATCGGCATTGCTGTGGCTCTGATGGGGCGTTCGCACCCTGTGGGCGTGCTGCTCGCGGCCTTCCTGTTTGGCATTCTGACCCAAGGCGGGGCCGAGCTTCAATTTTCCCTTGGTATTCCGGCGCAGATGATCACGGTGATCCAGGCGCTCATCATCATGTTTACGGGTAGCTTAGAAAACCTCGTGCGTATTCCGATGGAAAAAATATTTATTCGAGCCGGAAAGGGAGCGTCATAATGATGGATTTCCTCACCAACGACCTGTTGCAACTCAGCGACTCCGCTGTGCGCTTTGCCACGCCTTTGCTGCTCGCCTGCCTCGCCGGGCTATATTCCGAGCGCGCCGGCATCTTTGATATCGGGCTAGAGGGCAAAATGCTGGTGGCCGCTTTTGCCGCTGGTGCGTTTTCGGCTATCGCTGGTATGCCTGCCTCTGAAGGTGGTTGGGAAATGGGGGCTTGGTCTGTTTGGGTCGGCCTTGGGGCTGCCATTATTGCCTCCATCATGTTCTCGATGATCCATGCCTTTGCCTCTATTACGCTACGCGGCAACCAGCTGATCTCCGGCGTCGCCATCAACTTTTTTGCGGCAGGCATTACCGTGCTTATCGGGCAATATTGGTTTAAGATGGGCGGGCAAACCCCGCAACTACGCGAGGGCCAGCGGTTTGAGCCGATCACCCTGCCTTTTGCCGAAAGCCTGAAAGACGTACCCGTGTTGGGCGATATTTATTACCAGCTGATTTCCGGTCATAACATCATCGTTTATATGGGTTTTGCCATCGTTGCGCTCACATGGTGGGTGCTCTATCGCACCCGCTTTGGCCTGCGGATGCGGGCTGTGGGGGAAAACCCCGGTGCCGTTGATACCGCCGGCATTTCGGTGGTTAAGCTGCGCTACTCGGCGCTGATCATCACCGGCATTCTCTGTGGCCTTGCGGGCGCTTACCTGAGCCTTGGCACAGCGGCGGCTGGCTTTGGCAAGGATATGACAGCAGGGCGAGGCTTTATCGCGCTGGCGGCGCTGATTTTTGCCAAGTGGAAGCCGATCACGGCCATGTGGGCGACGCTGCTTTTTGGCATGCTGGAGGCCATTGGCAACAAATACCAAACGCTGGATCTTGGTTTTATTGTGCTGCCCGGCCAGTTTATGCAGGCGCTACCTTATATCCTGACCGTTGTTATTCTGGCAGGCTTTGTGGGCAAAGCCATTCCGCCCAAAGCGGGTGGGGAACCCTATGTCAAAGAGCGATAGCGCGCTGGCGTTGGTGCAGGCCCGCGCGGGCACGGCACCGGTATCGCTGGGCCTTATCTTTGGCTCGGGCCTAGGGCATATCGCCGATTTGGTTGAAGGCGCGGCGTTTGACTATGCCGAACTTGAGGGTTTTCCTGTCAGCGCGGTTTCGGGCCACTCAGCTAAACTGGTTATCGGCCAGCTTTGGGGGCAGCGCGTAGCGGTTTTTGGCGGGCGGGCGCATTATTACGAGCGCGGGCAGGCCGATGCCATGCGTGTGCCGCTAGAACTGCTAAAAGCGTTGGGAGCAGACCGTGTGATTCTGACCAATGCGGCTGGCTCCTTTCGGCATGATATTCCACCCGGAGATTTGATGCTGATTTCCGATCACATCAACTTCTCGGGCCTTAACCCGCTGATCGGCGAGGCGACCGATGCGCGCTTTGTGAATATGACCACCGCTTATGATACAGAGATGCGCGCGGCGCTGGAATCGGCGGCGAAAGCGGAAGATATTACGTTGAAATCCGGCATTTATAGCTGGTATTCCGGCCCGAGCTTTGAAACCCCAGCGGAGATTAATGCGCTCAAAATACTCGGCACAGATGCGGTTGGCATGTCAACGGTACCAGAGGTTATTCTGGCGCGTTTTTTGGGGCTAAAAGCAGCGGCGATTTCAGTGATCACCAATATGGCGGCGGGGTTAGGCAGCGAAGATATATCCCACGCCCATACCAAAAACATGGCCCCGATTGGCGCGGCAAAGCTGGAAAAAATATTGCGGCGCTATATTGAGGCTTAACCTAAACGGCAAATGCGCAGGCCCTACATAATTACCCGACCAGCCAAAATGCCGCAGCGCAACATGCTTTCCAGACTCAAAAAACAGGCGTAAAGCGGCCTCCTTACACAGGAGCTCAATATGCAGGTTTATCTCCCCATTGCCGAGGTTTCGGTAAACATTTTTGTGTTGCTTGGCCTTGGCGGCATGGTGGGCGTGCTTTCGGGTATGTTTGGTGTGGGTGGCGGGTTTATTTTAACACCGTTGTTGTTTTTTGTCGGCATTCCGCCAACGGTGGCCGTGGCTACTGGGGCGAATCAGATTGTGGCGTCTTCTTTTTCTGGCGTATTAGCGCATTTTAAGCGTCGCACGGTTGATCTAAAAATGGGCATGTTTCTACTGATCGGCGGGCTAGCTGGCGCGGCGCTCGGGGTGCAGGTGTTTGCTTGGCTCACAGCACTTGGCCAGATCGAGCTGATTGTGACCCTAACATATGTGCTGTTTTTGGGCCTTATCGGCGGTCTGATGTTTATCGAAAGCTTAAATGCATTGCGCAAATCTAAGCACAAAGCGGCCAAGCGAGGCAAACATCATAGCTGGATCCAACATATGCCGCTCAAAACCAAGTTTCGGGTTTCACGGCTTTATATTAGTGTGATCCCCCCGATTGCGGTGGGCTTTCTGGTGGGCTTTCTTTCGGCCATTATGGGGGTTGGTGGCGGCTTCATTATGGTGCCTGCTATGATTTATCTGCTCGGTATGCCAACCAAAGTTGTGGTTGGCACTTCGCTTTTCCAGATCATTTTTGTGGCCGCCTATGCCACCATTATGCACGCCTATGAAAGCCAAACGGTAGATGCTGTGCTGGCGCTCACCTTGATCGTGAGCGGCGTGGTTGGGGCGCAGTTTGGCTCGGTCATTGGCCTAAAGCTCAAGGCAGAGCACCTGCGGGTGTTGCTCTCTATGATGGTGCTGGCAATTTGTATAAAACTTGGAGTATCACTTGTTATCGAGCCCTCTGAGGTCTACTCGGTTCTTGTGCACTAACTGTTCCGATTTGTCGCAGCATTTTGGACTGATATATTCAAATATTATATTGTAAACGTGAAGCCTCACTAACAGGTGGTATCATGCAGATTTATCTCCCCATTGCCGAAGTTTCGGTGAATATGTTTGTTTTGCTTGGCCTTGGCGGCCTTGTGGGAATGCTTTCCGGCATTTTCGGCGTGGGTGGCGGGTTTTTAATGACCCCGATCCTCATCATGATCGGCATTCCGCCGGCTGTGGCGGTGGCAACCGAGGCCAACCAAATTGTGGCGTCGTCCTTCTCGGGCGTACTCGCGCATTTCAAGCGTAAAACCGTTGATATAAAAATGGGCTTGATCCTGATGCTTGGCGGCCTTGCGGGCGCAACGCTCGGGGTGCAAATATTCAAATACCTTAAAAGCATCGGGCAAGTTGAGCTGCTGGTTACGCTGTCATATGTGATCTTCCTTGGCCTTGTTGGTGGAATGATGTTTATTGAAAGCCTCAATGCCATTCGCCGTGCTGGTAAGCCCGGTGCAATGCCGAAAAAGAAAAAGCACACCTGGATTCATGGCTTGCCGTTCAAAACTCGGTTTCGCACTTCGGGGCTTTATATTTCGGTAATCCCGCCAATTCTGGTCGGCGTTGCTGTGGGTATTCTCGCTGCGATTATGGGCGTTGGTGGTGGCTTTATCATGGTGCCCGCGATGATCTATATGCTCGGCATGCCTACTAAAGTCGTGGTTGGCACCTCGCTGTTCCAGATCATTTTCGTAACCGCTTACACCACGCTTTCACACGCCACGCAAAACTTCACGGTGGATGCGATATTGGCGCTATTGTTGATCCTTGGCGGGGTTATTGGCGCACAAATTGGCACCCGAATCGGAGTGAAGCTTAAGGCAGAGCAGCTTCGGATTTTACTGGCGGGCATGGTGCTGCTTATGTGTGGCAAGCTGGCGCTTGATTTGTTGCTTATGCCAAGCGAGCTATTTTCTATTGGCGCAGGGGGCCATTAACATGTTGCGAACACTTATAGCCGCGATCACACTGATCGCCGCGCCCCTGATGGCACAAGAAACCGTAGTGGTGGACCTAAGCCAAAACCGCGTTGAAATTACGGCCACTTATTCTGGCTCCGATATCTTCGTTTTTGGTGCGGTTAAGCGTGAAGCCCCGCTGCCCGAGGGTATTGGCCCGTTAGATGTTGCCATTGTTATTGAAGGCCCGCTTGAAACCGTAACCGTGCGCAAGAAAGAGAAAAAGCTTGGTATCTGGGTTAATTCTAATTCGGTTGAAGTAAACGAAGCGCCGAGCTTTTTCACCATCGCCACCACCCGCCCGCTGGATGAAATGCTAAATGAGGGCGACCGCCGCGATTATGCTATTGGGCTGGATTTTGCCGTGCGCCCGCAAGGGCAAGCAGAAGCGGATATTGAAAGCTTTGCCGCTGCCATTGCCCGTATTCGCCAAGCTGAGGGGCTGTATTCGCAGCGCGAGG
>JAJRRX010000387.1 GCA_024279075.1 Alphaproteobacteria bacterium
CTGGTTTGGGCTGAATGCAAGCCTAAAGATGCTTGCCACCGAGCAAATTGGGCGCTAGGCCATTGCAAAAGCGAAAGGGCACAAGATGGGCATTAACAAACAGAGCGAAATAGCGGCGAATTTACAAATAGGGCCGACCGATCAAGGCATGGTGCGGTTGTTCATTGAAGCCGAGAATCTGGAGATTCCGCTGGATTTTGAACCAGAGGAAGCGGAAGAGATTGCCGAGGAGCTGCGGGCGGCTGCTATGCGGGCGCGGGCGGTTAAGGGCTAGATCAGCCCCAACGCGGTGAGCCGCTTTATATAGCGCTGGCGCAGCGCGGCTTGTGAATAGGTTTCTCGCATCAGCGCTTTGCCCTTGGCGGCGCGCTGGGCGGCAGTTACCGGATTGATCTGAATATCTTGCATCGCTATGGCCAAAGCATCGTGATCAATTTCAGCCCAATGGGTATTTTTTAGTGGAAAAATAGATTCTCCCGGGCGCACAAGGCGTTTGCGCCAAGGCACCACAAGGGCGGTTTCTGTTGTGCAGAAATCTTGCGTTCCCGCATAGTCGGTGGCTATAACAGGCGTGCCAAGCGCCATCGCATAAGCTGGCACATAGCCAAACCCCTCAGCGCGGTGCGGAGAAACCAGCGCCGTGGCCGCTTTGATCAAGCCGAGATATTCAGCAAAAGGCAAATGCTCCTGAAAAAGTATAATCCGGCGATCCCGCGCCATAAGCTTTTTGATGATCGACATTTGTTTTTCAGGGTCGCCCCAATGTTTTTTGGGCGGTTTTGAGGTTTTGATTATCAGCCGTGCCTCGGGATTGCCCTCAAACGCCATTTGAAAAGCATGCACCGCCGCCAAAGGGTTTTTGCGCGCCACCGAGGAGTGGAGATCAAAGCTGAGCAGAAATGTAGGCTGCTCGGGGCAGATGCCAAGGCGGGCAAGATCAAAGGTTGCAGGTGGCGGCAGGTCAAACCCTTTGCCAACCCACGTAACGGGGATATCATAAGCTTGCTGATAAATGCGCTGCACAAAACGCGAAGGCACCCAGACCTCGTCCAGCACTTTTCCGGCCAAAATATGGGCTTCGGGCAGGGCTTCCAGCTCCCAGAGCAAAAACCCGATATGGGTGGTTTCGGGTGTGTGGCAGCGCAGCATTTGCGCCGGAATGGCATCGGCATTTACGTGGTGCAGGCACAGGCGGCGCTTGGGCGTAAGCCCCTTAAGCGCGTTTTCAGACATTGTGCGGTTTTGCCCGAGGCCTGTATCCGCCGCGCCCTCGCCGGTGGTGAGGAGCACAGGTTTGGTGGCTGGAATGGGTAGATCCGCCAAGCCTGCCAAGGCAGGATAGCTGGCAAAAGCGTGCGCTGCAAACCAAGTGCTTATGGCAGGCTCTTTCCACGGTTTTTGCAGCGATTGCACCGAGGGCAGTGGCGCATGGGCGAGGGTGGCAAGCAAAAATTCTAAGCGCGTGACATTGTCGAAAATCGCAGTGTTCAGCCATGTTTTTAGGGCGGTTGGCACTGCCTTTTCAGCATCGAAAAACCGAGCGTTTGCGATGATTTCTTTCAGGGCTGCGGCGGTACTTTTAGGTGTTTGAACCCAGTTGGTATCTGGAGGCATGTCTCGAAGCATAGCATGCGAAAACTCCGTTGGCGCGGCGCAAAGAAACCAGCTTCGATAGGCTTCAGCATCTTCTTTTGTGTTTAGTGGGAAGCGGGCAGTTAGGCGCTTTGCTTGCCGAAAATGCAACATATATTCCGTCATTTTCACACCGTGAACCGCAGGCGCCTTGGCATTCTTAAACGGTGCTTGGGTGATAAAGCCAGCGGGGTTTTTCAGCACTGGCAATGCCTCTTCAGCAAACTGCGCCACGACCTCGTTGAGGGTTCTAATTTCCTGAAAGAGTGGGTCGCTCTCGGGCAGCCGATTAAAAGCAGCCTGCACCCACAGCGGGGTTAAGCGCCCAACCTCCTTGGCCCCTTGCTTAGCTGCAAGCATTAGGTTGGCCAGCTCGGAAGCTTCAAGCGAAACGGGGGCTGGCTGACGGCCAAGCAAAGGTTTGACCAGACTTTCAGGCGGCGTTTTTTGCCGTATTAGTGTTATGCGCGCTGGGTGCAGTATTTTGGCTAGCCCTGCCAGCAGCACAATGGCCAGATGATCAGGCTTTTTAAGCAGGCGAGGGCGAAAGACTACCACACTTTTTTTGGCCCGCCAAAGTAGCCGCCACACCAAGCCAAACCGACGATAGCGCTCTAGCCAACGGTGCCACCAAATTGGTTGTGAAATCTGGCCAAAATCCAGCCCCTCGGGGTATAGCACCAGAGTATTTAGGGCGGTGAGCAGCCGTGCGCGGTGCTTGATATACTTGGCTTTTGGCGCAAACCGGAGTTGATCAAGGCTATAAGCCGGGCCAACGGTAGTGGCGGGGCGAATATCAAAACCGGCGGTATCAAGATGATAGATCACCCGCCCGGCATGGCGTGCCGCTACATTTGCCTTTGGGGGCAGTGGCGCAATAACGCGGATAATTTTTGGCTCCATGCTGAATTCTTACCTGCTCACACCCCGCTCGCGGCGGATTGATCAATCTTTATGCGAACGCCCCTTCAAAAACCAGCCATAAGGCGCTATATGTGTCAGTGGCGGGTGCTGGTCGTTGCGTGCAAAGGACCCATCCTAGTGGCCTTAATTCATCGAAAGGGAGCTGGCTCTGTGACTGGCCGTGGCCTATCACACCTCGCACCCACCTGGTTCTCCAGGCTCTCGAGGATCAGACCCCTTCACGAATGCTCCGGGCCCGCCACCAATTTCCCGAGGATGTTATGACGATTGCGGATGAAAAACAGACCGCGCGTAAGGCGGCTATGGCGGTGCGTAAAGCGGCGCACGGGGCGGCGTTGGGCGCGGGGGCAGCCGCGGCGAAACATGTGCTCGCGTGGCTGGAAAGTGTGCCCGAAATGCGCTCGATTTCCGGCTATATGCCTATTCATACAGAGCTGGATATAATGCCTTTGATGCGCGCGCTGCACGGGCGCGGCTATGCGCTTTCGGTGCCGGTGATCATAGGTAAGGCGATGCCGCTTAAGTTTAAGGCATGGACGCCGGAGAGCCGGATGGTGAGCGGGCCTTTTGGGGCATTGGTGCCGGAAACGGGCGACTGGCTGCGGCCTGATTTGCTGCTCTGCCCTATGCTGGCCTTTGACGGGAGCGGCCAGCGCATGGGCTATGGCGGCGGGTTTTATGACCGAAGCCTTGCGGCGCTGTGGCCGGTGCGGGCGCTGGGTTTTGCTTACGCAGCGCAACAAGTGCAATACCTGCCGCATGAGGCCACGGATATGCCCTTGGAGGGCGTTGCGACCGAGACAGGGATCGTGTGGGCGAAGCGTTAGGTTTTTGCAAAAAATCCTTTTTTGTAATACATAATAACCCAATGTTATCAAACGGCAAAACATAACTTAACAAATATAGATACCTAGGTATATAGTTATGCAAATAATGGAATGTTAGGTCGGTGAGCTAAGAGTGTGAGTTAAATTGTTGGGGCAATGAAATCAGGTGAAATGCCGGATTTTTTGATGTATTCCTTCACGTCACGCCCAGCAAACATGCCGTGGTTTTCAATAAGAACTGTGCGAAATCCGGCGGCAGCCCCGCCGAGGATATCAGTGTGCAAAGTATCACCCACCATTGCCACGCGGTGAGGCGGCACATCGCCAAAGCGCCGTTTGGCCTCATCAAACATGCCAGCATAAGGCTTACCAAAAAACAGCGGCTCAATGCCGGTTGCATCGGCCAACCAATGGGCATAAAGCCCCGGTTGCAGGTTGAAGCCGTGCTCATAGGGGGCCACAAGATCAGGGTTGCCAACCAGCACGGGGCGGGGCGTAGCCAGCAGGGTTTCCACCAGTTTGGCCTGCCGCGCCTCTGTCCAGATCTGGCTGCCGAGCAGGAGGAAGCCTTCGGCATTTGTGTAAGGCTCAGAGGCGTCTTCCAGTAGATCAAACTCTACGCCGAGCCCCTCAAAAGAAGCGCCCTTCGGGGCCATTGCGGCCCAGCGGCAAGCGGGCAGGGCGGCTAAATGCACAGCCAAGGCGTCGCGGCTGGAGATCACATCGTCGGCGGTAAAATGATAGCCATACTGCCTATATTTTGGCAGCCTGTTGGAGGCAGGAAAGCTTGCGCCATTGGTCAGCACTAAGCATCGCTTGCCCATGGCTTGCAGCGCCGCCACGCGATTGGGAGCGCCCGCAATCGGGGTATCGCCAATATTTAGCACCCCGTAAGCATCGAGCAAAAACACATCAAAATCGTCGGCCAGGGCGCCGAGATTTGGCACGCGCTCACCGGCACCGCGCGCTTGTGACAGGGGTAAGCGTTTGCGCACATTCTCATATTGCGCAAACGCCCAGTCAGTATCCTGCATATTGCCCCCTTAAATTATTGCGCCGCGCACCTTGGCCGACACCCATTCGCCGATGACCACAGCTACCAGAATCACGAGCAGGATGAGGCTAACCTTGGGCCATGCCAACACATTAAGCGAAGACTGCAACGCAAGGCCAATGCCGCCCGCGCCCACCAGCCCCAGCACCGTGCTTTCCCGAATGTTAATATCCCAACGGAACACAGCAATGCCAGCAAAAGCGGGCATAATTTGTGGCACAATGCCATAAACCATCACCTGCATCGGCGAGGCACCCGTAGCCTTAATCGCCTCGACCTGCACCACATTGATTTCCTCAATGGCTTCGTAAAGTAGCTTGGCGCAAAACCCGATAGAGCGAATGGAAATGGCAATAAGCCCCGCCAGCACCCCCGGCCCCACGATAGAAACCAAGAGCAAGGCCCAGATCAGCGAGTTCACCGAACGGGTGGACACGATGATCAGGAGGGCAAAAGGGCGGACGATGAGCCGGCTGGGTGTGGTGTTGCGCGCAGCCAGAAAGGCCACGGGCACGGCCATGACAAGGGCAAAAATAGTGCCAAGGGTGGCAATGGCCAAGGTATCCCAAATCGGTTTGCCAAGTTCAGTGATAAAGCTCCAGCGTGGCGGCGTGGCGCGGCCAGCGATATCAGCGACCACCTCTCCAACATTGTCCATCATAAACCATAGGGTGTTATCCGATATTTCTTTCCAGGAGAAAAGAAATACCGCAAGCCCGACAAGCCATGCTGCCCAGCGGATAAGTTGGGCGTTTGTGGTGCGAACCTGCCAGATTTTCTGGCCGTTTTTCTCGGTCATAGGCATTACTGGATCCTCGCACGAATGACGCCGGAGAGATATTCGAGGAACATCACGGTGACGATGATAATGATCAGAATGGCCGCCACGGTGTCAAACTCGTAGCGGTCAAACGCGGTATTAAGTGTGCCGCCAATGCCGCCTGCGCCCACAAGCCCAAGCACGGCTGACTCGCGAAAGTTAATATCAAGCCGATACATAGAAAGGCCGATCAGCCGGGGCATAACCTGTGGCTGCACGCCAAAATTGATCCACTGAGACCAACTAGCGCCGGTGGATTTTATAGCCTCTGCCTGCACTTTATTCATGTTCTCAATGTCTTCTGCCAGCAGTTTGGCCAAAAAGCCGATGGTGGCAAAGCTCAGCGTAATGAAGCCAGCCAGCGGGCCAAATCCAAGGATGGCCACTAAAATGATCGCCACAATAATCTCGTTTAAGGCGCGGGAAATGGCCACAATGGCGCGGCAGATCAGGTAAACCGGCAGTGGCGCAATGTTACGCGCAGCCCCCAGCGCAATGGGGATGGAAATGGCGATGCCGACCACGGTGGAGGCCACGGTCATCACAATGCTCTCGTAGATGCCCTTGTAAATATCCTTCCAGCGCGAGGTAAAGTCGGGCTCTGCAAAGGCTTTGATAAACTCCCAGCCACGCGCCCAGCCCCGGATGATACGGTCAATGTTTACATCGATGCCCCAAAAAGCAACGATGATATAAGCAATGGTGCCAATGGTCAGTGTCCATCTAAAGATCGGGTTGGAGATAAATGGCGGTTTTTTCCAGGCCCGCCCGAGTTTGGCCTCTAGCGCCGCGCTCATACCGCTTCGTCCTCGTCTTCGTCGTCGACCTTTTCAATGGTCGCTTCCCAGTCTTCCTCGCCGTAAATATCGGTGAGCACCTCGGGGGTCAGCGCGGTTGGCAAACCGTCAAACACCACCACGCCGAGCTTTAGGCCAACAACCCGCTGCACATACATTTGCGCCAGCGCCACATCGTGGATGTTAATAATTGCCGCCAAACCCCGCTCAGAGCATAGCTCGACGATCAGGCGCATAATCTGGCGCGAGGTCTTTGGGTCAAGGCTTGCCGTGGGCTCGTCCACCAGCAAAAGCGAGGGGTTTTGGATGAGGGCGCGGCAAATACCAACCCGTTGGCGCTGGCCGCCCGAAAGAGCGTCGGCGCGCTTATCAGCCATTTCCAGCAGGCCCACGCGGTCGAGCAGGCGATAGGCCTCATCCACATCGGATTGCGGAAATTTGCGAAACAAGCTGCGCCAAAAACCAACATAGCCCAAACGCCCCGAAAGCACGTTTTCCATCACCGTCAGGCGCTCCACCAGCGCATATTCCTGAAAGATCATGCCCATTTTACGCCGCGCCTTGCGCAGGCCAGTCGGCCCAAGCGCGGTGATGTTCACACCGTCAATGATGGCCGAACCAGAGGTTGGTTGCACAAGGCGGTTGATACAGCGAATAAGGGTTGATTTACCCGCCCCCGAAGGGCCGATCAGGGCCACCACTTGGCCATCCGGGATGGTCAGGGTTACATCGCTCAACGCTTTGTCACCTGTATTGTAAACCTTGGTAAGGCCTTGAAGTTCTAGCATTTTCCACCCCATAAATATAGTAATGGCGTCCGCACGCTAGCGGACGCCACAATTTTTTTAGCGCTTATTCACAAGCGTAGGAAACGCCATTTGCCGCGTCGATCTTGCGGATAACGTCCCAGAACTCCTGATACGTCATCTCAAGGAACTGGCCCTCATTGGACTTTTCAAACTCGCGCTGGAGCGAGCTGCCTTCCCAGTCAAAGCTGAAGAACGCATCGCGGATTTGCGCGGTCAATTCAGGGTCCAGATCATGTGCAACGCCAAAGCCCGTTGTCGGGAAGGTTTGCGACTTGTAGATCGAAACCACCTGATCCGCCTCAATCACGCCACGGGAAACCATGCGCGAAAGCACCGAGTTAGCGATAGACGCTGCTGGATAGTCGTGGTTAGCCACACCAAGGATCGAGTTGTCGTGCTTGCCCGAGAACACCGCCTCAAAGTCGCGGTCTGGCAGCATGTCAAAGTCAGACGCCAAAATGGCGGATGGTGCTTTGAAGCCGGAGTTCGATGTCGGCGAGGTAAAGGCCAGCTGGCCACCACGGATATCTTCAACTTCCTCGATGCCAGAGCCAGGATAGGTGAGAATTTCCATCTCATAGCCGAAGTTGCCGTCCAGCGAGGCCATAATGGTAAACGGGTTGAAGCCCGCACAATTCACAGCCAGCGGGTTGGAGCCGGTGTTAAAGCCCGCAATATGCAAGCGGCCCGAACGCATGGCCTCAATCTGGGCAGCGTTGGACTGCACAGGGAAGAACACAACATTCTTGCCGGTTTTCTCTTCCAGATATGTCAGAAAGTCAGACCATGCTTCTTCATAAACCGCTGGGTCTTCTACCGGTGTATAGGCAAAGATCAGCGTGTCTGGGTTTTTCCAGTCCGCTGGGTCTGTTGGGGTGTCGGCGAGCAGGTCGCCGTCACGGTCGCAATATTTTGGGTCAAGGTCGCCACGCGGGCAATCTTCTTGGGCAAAAGCGGCCCCACCCATGCTCAAAAGCAAAGCAACGGTTGCGGCACCTAGTAGTTTCGTTTTCATAATATTCCTCCACTGTTTATTTTTGTGGAGGAATTAGAGGTCAGATTGTCGCACAAAGCAACTGCCAATATTTACGAATATGCCCCGTTAACAGGTATTAGTGTTGCAAATATTACAATGCGAAGTCCGCCCACGCGTGAATTCGCACTTTGCGGGCGTCCGGAATGATTCGCCCAAGCTTCTGATTACAGCGTAAAAACACAAGCATTGAAGTTACCAGTTTACACCCTAGCGAAACCGAATGGAATTCAGCGCTTGGGCGGCCTCAAACTCAAGGATATCGGTAATTACCGCCATTTCGTTGTTTTTCACCACCGTGTGCATGGTCACCAGCAAACCGTTTACGCTGTTAGGGTCCGGGATGACAACCGCCCTGAAAATAATCAGCCCGTTATCGCCGCCATCATATTTAGCAACCACTTCTGCCGCCGTATAAGGCCCCATTTCAAACTGCTGAATGATAAGCACTTCCGAGCGCTCAAGATCAGGGATCGAGGTTTCAAGCGCTTGTTGCAATAGTCCGCGCGCGGCTTGGATACGCTCCTCAATCGGGGCCATATCTATGGTTAGCGGTATCATCTGGATATTTGAGCGTACTTGGTCCTCTGCTGTGGTAAACGTGACCTTCAATATGCCTGTGCCCCCGGGCGCTGGCTTATAATATACGTTTTGCCCCTCAATAAGCGGTATGGTTATTTCAAACGGCAAGGGCACGTCTACGCCATATTGCTCAGCGAAACGCGCGTCTACAACGATCTGGTTGCCCGCAGGTTCTTGGGCAAAAACGGGGGCAGCCGCGATGGACAATGTAGCCAATACTACGGCACTTAATAAAGTTTTCATAAAATATCTCCTAGATATGCCTTAGCTTACGCATAGGCGCGACCCAAGGTCAATTTGATTTGGAATATTGCACGGCGATAATGCCCAGCGTTATAACCAAAACGCCAACAACATCTTGTAAGCTGATGGACTCACCAACCACCACCGCCGCGATAGCAACCCCGAGAAACGGATTGAGAAAGTGGTAGCTTGCTGCGCGAATGGCCCCTATGCGCTGCACCAGCGTGAACCATACCAAGGTGGCCAGCACGCCGGGCACAAGGGTTGTGTAAATAAACGCTACAACCAGCTGCCAGCTCCAAATAACATGCCAAGATTCAAACGCCAGCGAGGCCGGAAACAGCGCCGCACTTGCCACCAGCATTTGCAAGCCAACCACCATTAGCACATTGCCCGAGCTTGTGGCCCCGCGCACCAATAGCGTGGCAAGGCCAAGCGCGCCCACCCCGAGAAAGGCCAGCAGCACGCCGGTAATATCCGCCCCGCCCGACAGCCGAGACCACATGATGATGAGCACACCCGCCAAGCCCGCAAACAGGCCAACTACCCCGAGCTTGGGCAAGCGTTCCTTGAAAAACAACCAGCTTAGCAGGGCCACCAGCAGCGGCAGCATACTGGCAATAATAGCCGCCAGCCCCGCCTCTATCCACTGCATCGCTACAAAATTTGCCCCGAGATACACTCCGTTTTGCAACAGGCCAAACAGCACCACCGCGCCCCATTGCCTCCGGCTAAGGGCTATCCGCTGCCCCAGTATTTTAGCAATCGCCACGGCCAGTAGGCCCGAGATCAGAAACCGCACAGAAAGCAACAGCAGCGGCGACATATAGGCGACCGCAATGCGGGCAGATGTAAAAGCACTGCTCCACATTACCACAAATGATAGGCCCAGAAAAAGCGCGCGTATATCCATGAGGGTCTCCAGTGATATTAAGAATTAGAGCGCTTGCAGTAAGTGCTTTATTTTCGCGGCTTTCTCGAAGTGATCAAGCTTGTGATCCTGTATCCACCAGGTTGCGGCTTCCATCAGAAGCGCGGGGTCATCGTTTTTGTTTTTGAAAAATGCATAGAAAGACAGCCCAACACCCTCGCCTTTGGTGCGCATTTTTTCATCACAAATTTGAATGGCTTTGTGTGCCAAAGATTTTCGCATGTTGTCCAACCTATGGATTGCCAAAAAAAACGGGCCGCCGTAAGGCAGCCCGCTTAAAAACTTATGCCAAACAGCTTAGCTGTTAATCAGGTCTTTAAGTGCTTTTGCGATGGTCACTTTGGCCACGCGGTCTGCACCCTTTTTCATTTGCTCGCCGGTGGCGGGGTTGCGCACCATGCGCTCTGGGCGGTCACGGCATACAAATTTGCCAAGGCCGGGCAGCGTCACAGCGCCACCGTCTTGCAGCTCGGCGGTTACGATTTTTTCAATCGCTTCCAGTGCGGCTTTGGCGCCATTTTTATCGGTGCTCATTTCTTCGGAAAGAGCAGTGATCAGCTGCGCTTTGGTCATAGCTTTCTTTGTCATGGTTGTCCCCCATTAAGACGTTGGTTTGTTTTTTGAACCGGCCGAACGGCCTTTCAAGCAAGACTAAATCCGGTTTCCGGCCAAAA
>JAJRRX010000388.1 GCA_024279075.1 Alphaproteobacteria bacterium
AACACGGCGGGTGCGGTTTTTGGCGTGGCTAACATTGTTGCCAGTTAGCACGGCTTTACCAGTAAGTTCGCAACGACGAGACATCGGTGTCTCCTTGAGTTAGGGTTTACGAGAGGGTGCAAGGCACCGGAATTTCAGACCCGCTACTTACGGCGCTTGAGCGCGGAGGTCAAGGGATTCGGGGGATAATTCACAAATCCTTTTCCATACGGGCCAGCCAATCACCAAACAGGGTTTCCACCAGCGCTCGCTGCTCGATTTGCAAGTTGTGCCCCGCGCGGTCCAACACCGAATATTGCGCGCGCGGATAGTTGGGCAAAAGTGAGAACGCATCCTTAAAACCGACGATATGGTCTTGCCGACCAGTGACCATCATCACCGGTTTTTGAAAGGGCTCGGGCAGCGGGTCCACCGGAACCGAAAACCCGTAAGAAGCTTGTAATAGCTTGATAAATTCCTCATCCATAATCTCGAACCCTGGCATCAGCTCGGCCATTGTGCCGGCAAAAACCGCTTCGGTTTGCAGCACACAGAAGGCCTCAAACTCCGCCAGCCGTGCAGGCTCTAGCCGCGCCAGCAGCGCTTCATCCCGCTCCAACACACGCATCACGGGGAGTTGCCGATCCTCAAACTCGGGTTCCACCACGGGGGCGAGCAGGCCCATGCCCAACAAATCCGCCCCTTTAGCCAGCAGCCCCTGCGCCAGATAGCCACCGTAAGAATAGCCAAACGCCGCAAAAGGCCCCTCGATTTCGCGCGCGATAAACATTTGCAATGCCGCCAACATTTCATCGGAATTTCGAATATCTCCACAAGGACTTTGCCCCATGCCCGGCAGGTCAATATAAACCCTTCGCCAGCCGGAATGCGCGCTAAACACCTTTTCAAATGGCAGCACCGAGCGATGGTCCAGCATTAGCCCATGCAGCATTAAAATGGGCCGCCCTTCCCCCACATTTATAAACCGGATTCCGTTACTGTTTTGCATAAATTACCCTTTACGTGTTGGTCAACCATAGCGGTTGCGCCTTTGCAGCACCAGCGCTAAGCTCCCTTAAGCCCATTTTAGTTGCCATAAGGACACGCCATGAAATTCATCCTTCCCGCCGCTGCCCTCCTGCTTTCCAGCACGGCCGCAATGGCAGAATTGGCCCCGCAAGATGTGCTTGAGCGCTGGCGCGGGTTTTATGCCGGTTTTGGTGCCACCATCGCCACTGCAGCGCCCGAGGTTACAGGCCGCACCACGCGCTATGCTGATGTGCTTGCGCAAATGAATGTGGCCGGTTCAGAGGCCCGCTATAGTTTTGACTGGATCGAGATGGAAAGCCTGCCTGATGGCGCGCTTAACATCACCTTTTCGCCCACGGGCTACGCCACGACCTTCGCCCAAACCAATGGCAACACCATCGAGAGCCGCTTGTCTTACGACCTTGGGGCGCTGACCATCCATGCCCAAGGCACGCCGGATAACATCCTGTTTAGCTATGATGCCGCGATCATCACTGCGCATCAATCGCAAACTATGCCAGAGGTCGGTATCACCATAACCACCGCGATTGAGGGCGTGCAGGGCGAGGTTCGTTCACAGCTTGGCGCGGATGACCTAATCTCCGAATCCGGCACTCTGGGCATGGCCGCACTGACCGCCAAGCTAACGTTTGAGCCAAATTCAGGCCCGCAAACCTATGTGAATTTCAGCACCGAAGGTTTGGCGGTGAACTATGATCTTAGCCTCCCGAACAAACCCGCGCCCGAAGCCCCCATCCCTCTGTTTTTCCCCGATGATCTGGTGTTTGGCTATGCTATTACAGCTGGCCCCGGCACCACCACGGTCGACCAAAAAACCGATATCGGCACTGGCCGCTTCATCCTCACCCAATCCGGCGGCGAGCTGACAATGGCCTTTGCCGCCAATGCCCTCAGCTATGGCCTTACAGCCACCGAGGCCACGCTTGCCCTCACCAACACCCCGCCCCAACCGGTAGATTTTAGCGCCGCTTTTGCCCGCTTTCACTTTGGCCTCACCTTGCCCCTGCGCAAAGCCGACACCCCGTCGCCCTATGCGCTGGCACTGGCGCTTCAGGGCTTTACCGTAGGCGATGATATTTGGGACAGGCTGGACCCGGAGGCTACTCTTAGCCGCGCCCCCGCCAGCTTTGCCTTTGCGCTTAATGGCACCGCCAAACTGTTTGTGGACCTTTTCGACCAAACCGCCCTCACCGCCCTACGCGGCGCACCGTTTGAGCTGCACTCCCTGATGCTCTCGTCCCTGAGCCTTGATTTTGAAGGCATGGGGCTAACGGGGAATGGCGCTGTAACCTTCAACAACGAGCGCATTGACCCGATGTCAGGCCTGCCCGAGCCTTTGGGCGCGCTTGATTTCTCCATCAATGGCGCGCTTGGCATGCTAGATAAAATCGGCCGCCTTGGCCTTGGTGACCCGATGATCATCATCGGAGCCAAAGGTGCGCTTGGCATGTTTGCCACAGCGGGTGAGAAGCCAGACAGCTTTTCCTCCCGCATCGAGTTCACCGAGGGTGGGCATATGTCGGTTAATGGCCAGCAGGTTAAATAACCTGTTGAAAGATAACGCCAGCAACAATGGCACCGGACACGCCAAGCCCTAAGTAAAGCGCAAAGATTTGTGGGCGCACGAGAGACCAAACCGCCGCCATGGCGGGCACCGAGCTAACGGCCCCCGCAATCATAAAGGACATTGCTGCGCCATTGCTCATGCCTTGCGCGGTGAGCCCTGCCAACAGCGGTGGGGCGACGTAGGAGTTGAGATAGGCGGGCATGCCGACCAAAGCGGCGATGATGATGGGCCAAATGCCCTCGCCACCCACGAGTTTTACGATCAGGTCTGAGGGCATGTAGCTTACGAGCAGCGCCTCTAGCACATAGGCCATGGCCAACCATTTGGCGAGGAAAAGCGCGTTGGTGATGAACTCTCGCTTGAAGGTAGCACGCCGCTCTGGTTCTTGCCA
>JAJRRX010000389.1 GCA_024279075.1 Alphaproteobacteria bacterium
CATGTAGAGCTTAATTTCGGCGGTGGCGACGTGATAAAAGTCTTCGGGATCACCACAACCGCCGCATTGCTGGATGATATGTTTATCTATTGATTTGCAAGGCGCGGGGCTTTTCCGCGCCTTTCTCAAGCCAAAGAAAGGCGCTTTTATGGGCTTTTCTTTTGGTAATATAAGTGCACTCGCTTGCCAAAGCCGCTAGTGCAGGTGCCCGCCAATGCTATAGCGCCCATCATTAAACTCACCAAACATCTCGCTCACATCGGGGTGGCCGATCGGCTCGTCGCTATCATCCCGCAGCAGATTTTGCTCAGATACATAAGCCACGTAATAAGACGAATCGTTTTCGGCAAACAGGTGGTAAAACGGCTGGTCGCGGTCAGGGCGAATATCCTCGGGGATGTTTTCGATCCACTCTTCCGAGTTATTAAACTTAGCGTCCACATCAAAAACCACCCCGCGAAACGGGTGCACACGGTGCTTTACCACCTGCCCTAAAGAAAATTTTGCGGTCTGCTGCTTCATGGTCTGTCTTACCCCTTTGGCTATCGGCATATATATAGGGTTGCGGGGCCGGATGTCCACCTGCCCGCGACAACAAGGATAATGGCTGTTCTCAGCTACGCGGGTCGTCAATCAGCGGGGTTGGCTTGGCCAGCGCTTTCAGGGCGTCCGGCTTGGTGATCTCCACCTCCAACCCGTTAATGATAACCCCGTAAGGGCGCAGAGATTTGATAGAGCGTGAAAGGTTTTCCGGCGTCATACCAAGAATGGACGCCAACCGCCGTTTTTCCACCGGTAGAGTAAACCTACTGTTTGAGCCCAGTTTTTTCTGCCATTTCAGCAGATAATTCGCCAAGCGCTCAATAGAGGTGCGCAGCTTTAACCCCTTTACGCCCTTGATCACACCCCTGTAGCAATAGGCCAATTCCATCACTACCGCGCGGGCAAAAGCGTGGTCTTGCTCAAACACCCGGCGCAGATCTTCCGCTGGCACCATGATAATGCGCGAGCGCTCCAAGGTGCGGGCGGACATCAGGTTAGGGGCATCCCGAATGGCAGCGGCTAAAATAAACGTCGCGCCTTCACGCAAAATCGTCATTGCGGTTTCACGCTCGCTCCAGTTGGCAAACAGCTCGACCGTGCCATCCACCACAATATGCAGAAAGTCACAATCGTCGCCCTCAACGATCAGCTCCATATTAGGCGGGAAGTTTTGCACATAGGCCCCGCGCACCAGTTCGGCAAAGCTCTCATCCGCCATTTCGCGGAAAAGCTCTAAAGATCGAATCGCAGGGATATCACTTTCACGCATATCTGGCCCCTCCTTGTCACTTGACATTTATCAAGTGAAATAGGGTCGGATGTCAACATGCGCGGCCACGAAAATTGTCGCAGGGTTCAAACATTAACCATGTGTCGCATGATAAATGTCGCTAACCCATTTATTTACAACGGTATTTTGCCGCACTTGACTTGCATCAATATGCAACAGGTCAAAATCCGCTTCCTTATCCCCATCACAAAAGCGCCAAATGCGCACAAAACGTGGAGGGCACGTAATGCATGATTTAGATGGGGTCACCCAAAATGACCAATACCGAGCGCTCGGGCTAAGCACCCTGGCATTCACCGTATGTTTCGCCGTGTGGACGATCTTTTCGATCATCGGCGTAAAAATCAAACAGGACCTTGGCCTTTCTGAAACCCAGTTCGGCCTGCTGGTGGCCACACCCGTGCTCACCGGCTCGTTAAGCCGGATTTTCCTCGGCGTCTGGACCGATCAATTCGGCGGCCGCATCATGCTGCCTCTACAAATGCTGATCACCGCCATTTCGGTTTGGCTGCTCGCCTCTGTGCACACATATGCCGTGTTCCTGATGGCCGCCCTTGGCCTTGGCCTCGCAGGTGGCTCCTTCATTATCGGCATTGCTTACGTGTCCCGCTGGTTCCCCGCTGAAAAGCAAGGCACTGCGCTTGGCATTTTTGGCGCTGGTAACGTGGGCGCTGCGGTTACGAACTTCGCCGCGCCGTTCCTTGTGATCGCGCTTGGCTGGGAAGATACAGCCCGCGTTTACGCGGTGGTGCTGGTTGTTATGGCCGTCATCTTTTACATCTTCGCCAAAGAAGACCCCGTGCGCAAAAAGCAAAAAATCACCGGCGCAAAGCCGGTTTCGGCCCTCAAGCAACTTGAGCCGCTAAAGGACATCCGCGTTTGGCGCTTCGCCACCTACTACTTCTTTGTGTTCGGTGCCTTCGTGGCCTTCGCCTCCTTCTTGCCCCGCTACTATGTCGGCGCCTACGGCGTGGCCCTCACCTCAGCAGGCGTATTTGCCGGCATGTATTCCCTGCCCGGCTCTATCTTCCGCGCCTTGGGCGGCTGGATGGCCGATGTGTGGGGCGCGCGTTTTGTGATGTATCTCACCTTCGGCGTGTCGCTCATCGTGCTGTTTGTTATGAGCTACCCAGAAACCAGCTATGTGGTGCAAGGCATCCCTGAAGCCGACGGCACCCCGCGCCTGATCGAATTCAGCTTCGGCATTCCGCTTTATGTATTTGTGTTCCTCACCGTCATCCTCGGCTTCGTTATGAGCCTCGGCAAGGCGGCGGTTTATAAGCATATTCCGGTTTACTTCCCACAAAACGTGGGCGCGGTTGGTGGCCTTGTCGGCATGATCGGCGGCTTGGGTGGTTTTGTATTGCCCATCACCTTCGGCATCCTGCTTGACCTCACCCATGTCTGGTCAGTGGTGTTCATGCTGATGTTTGTCATCGTGGCCGTGAGCATGATCTGGATGCACCTCGCCATCCGCGCGATGGACCGCAAGGCCCACCCTGAACTGGCTAAAAACACCCACCTTTCGGATGTGCCACATCAATAACAATATGACGGGCCGCTCAAGGCCCGCCCAACCCCACATAAGGAGAGACCCCTTGGGAAAAGATTTAAGAAACTGGGACATCGAGGACGAGAGCTATTGGGCCTCGACCGGTAAGTCCATCGCCACGCGCAACCTGTGGATATCCATCCCCAGCCTATTGGTCGGCTTTGCTGTCTGGCTATATTGGGGCATTATCACGGTGCAAATGATCAACCTCGGCTTTGCGTTTGAAAAATCGCAGCTCTTCACTTTGGGCGCCATCGCGGGCCTCACGGGGGCGACGCTGCGCATCCCCTCCACCTTCTTTATCCGCATCGCGGGCGGGCGTAATACCATCGTGTTTACCACCGCGCTCCTGATGATCCCGGCTGTGGGCGCAGGGCTGGCGCTTTCCAACCCTGATACCCCGCTCTGGCAGTTCCAAATCCTTGCTTTCCTTTCGGGCATTGGTGGCGGTAACTTTAGTTCCTCCATGTCCAACATCTCTTTCTTTTACCCAAAGAAAATTCAGGGCTATGCCTTGGGGATGAACGCAGGCCTTGGCAACTTTGGCGTAACCACCATGCAGATCGTCATCCCGCTGGTCATGACATTCGGCCTGTTTGGCGGCCAAAGCCGCACACTTGTTAACACCTCGGGCACGCTGATTGGCAAAATTCCGGCTGGCACTGAAACCTACATCCAAAACGCCGGTTTTGTATGGCTGCTGCTCCTGATCCCGCTGGCCGTGTTTGGCTGGTTTGGCATGAACAACATTCGCGACAAGCACGTATCGCCCGACATCCCGAACCCGATTGGCGCGTTTGGCATTATCACAGGCATGCTGCTGATCGGCTTTTTCGCTGCGGCCTCTGGCCTTTGGCTGTTGCTGCCAAGTGTTGAAGGTGGCTTGCCAACTTCGGGCCTTGGGGTTTCCAAGTGGATCGTGCTGCCGCTGGTGATTATCGCCACCGTGCTGCTGCTTAAGCTTATTCCGGGTTCGGTAGGGCAAAACCTGTCGCACCAATACAAGATCTTTGGCAACAAGCACACATGGGCGATGACCATCATCTACACCATGACCTTTGGCTCGTTCATTGGTTATGCGGCGGCTTTTGGCCTGACCATCAAAGTGGTGTTTGGCTTTCAGCACCTGATGGTAGACGGCGTGATGACCCATAACACGGTTAACGACCTTGGGCCGTCGGCGCTTATGTATGCGTGGATGGGACCGTTCATCGGCGCGCTTATCCGGCCAATTGGCGGCATGATTGCTGACAAAATGGGCGGCGCTAAAGTAACCCAGATCGTGTCTATCGTGATGGTGGCCTCGGCCCTTGGTGTGGCATATTATGTGCAGCAAGCCTATGTTTCAGCCACCCCGCAAGATTACTTCGTGCCCTTCATGGCGCTGTTCCTGATCTTGTTTGCCGCGACAGGCATTGGTAACGGCTCCACCTTCCGCACCATCGCTGTTGTGTTTAACAAAGAGCAGGCCGGACCAGCTTTGGGTTGGACAGCGGCAGTCGCTGCTTACGGTGCTTTCATCATCCCTAAAGTGTTTGGTGAGCAGCTGGCAGCGGGCCATCCTGAATACGCGCTTTACGGCTTCGCGGTGTTCTATGCGGTGTGTATCGCCATCAACTGGTGGTTCTACCTGCGGCCCAACGCTTACGTGAAAAACCCTTAAACTAATTATGCGCCGGCCCTCGGGCCGGCGCTTCCCCCCAAAAAGAATTCTGAGGAGAGACCCCCATGAGCCACCTGCTCGACCGCTTGAATTTCTTCCAGCAAAAACGGCTGGATACCTTTTCCGACGGCCACGGCGAGACCACCCGCGAGAACCGCGATTGGGAAGACGTCTACCGTGATCGCTGGCGCCACGATAAGGTCGTGCGCTCCACCCACGGGGTGAACTGCACCGGCTCCTGCTCGTGGAAAATCTACGTAAAATCCGGTATTGTTACGTGGGAAACCCAGCAAACCGATTACCCCCGCACCCGCCCAGATATGCCCAACCACGAGCCTCGTGGCTGCCAGCGCGGCGCAAGCTATTCATGGTATCTCTACTCCGCCAACCGCGTGAAAACCCCGCTGATCCGTGGTGCCATGCTGAAAGTCTATCGCAAGCTGCGCGCCAATATGAGCGCCACGGCGGCTTGGAAGGCTTTACAAAAAGATAAAGCGGCGCGTGACAGCTACACCAAAACCCGTGGTAAAGGCGGCTTCGTGCGCGCCACATGGGACGAGGCGAATGAAATTATCGCCGCCGCCAACGCCTATACCGCCAAGGAATACGGCCCCGACCGCGTGTTCGGCTTCTCGCCGATCCCTGCGATGTCGATGGTGTCTTACGCCGCTGGCTCCCGCTACCTCAGCCTGATGGGCGGCACCGTGATGTCGTTCTATGACTGGTATTGCGATCTTCCACCCGCCTCCCCGATGACATGGGGCGAGCAAACCGACGTGCCGGAATCGGCAGACTGGTATAACGCTGGCTACCTGCTACTTTGGGGCAGTAACGTGCCACAAACCCGCACGCCAGATGCCCACTTCTATACCGAAGTGCGCTACAAAGGCACCAAATCCGCTGTTATCAGCCCCGACTATTCCGAAGCCGCCAAATTTGGCGACATCTGGCTGGCCCCGAAAGCGGGCACCGACTCCGCCCTCTCCATGGCCATGGGCCATGTGATCCTGCGCGAGTTCCACCTTGATCGCCAAGCCGAATACTTTGAGGATTACACCCGCAAATATTCCGACTTCCCGATGCTGGTGCGCCTAGAAGAAAAAGACGGTAAGCTCATTCCGGGGCGGTTGCTCCGCGCGGATGATCTGGCTGGCAAGCTTGGCCAAAAGAATAACCCCGAGTGGAAGACCGTGGCATGGGATGGCAAAGCAAATGCGCTCTGTTCGCCTAATGGCACCATGGGTTATCGCTGGGGCGAAGATGGCGAGTGGAACCTTGAGGAACGCGCCAAAGGCGCTGACACCGAACTGAAAATGAGCTTCATTCAGGAAGAAGACCGCGACGATGTGATGGGCGTGGACTTCCCCTATTTCGGCGGCCAAGCCACCGAGAATTTCGTGAAGTGCGAACACCCCGAGGTGATGACCAAGAACGTGCCTGTCAAGCGCATCAAATCCGGTAAAAAGGAAATCCTTGTTGCCACCGTGTTTGACCTATTCTGCGCCAATTACGGCCTAGATCGCGGCCTCGGTGGCGACTGGGTGGCGGATGATTATAGCAAAGACATCCCCTACACCCCCGCATGGGCCGAGAAGATCACCGGCGTGCCTGCCGAGAAAATCGAAGTGGTGGCGCGTGAATTTGCGACCAACGCTGAAAAGACCAAAGGCCGCTCAATGGTGATCCTCGGGGCTGGTCTAAACCACTGGTATCACATGGATATGAACTATCGTGGTATCATTAACATGCTGGTGATGTGTGGTTGCGTTGGCCAATCTGGCGGGGGCTGGAGCCACTATGTGGGGCAGGAAAAACTGCGGCCACAAACCGGCTGGCAGCCCTTGGCCTTTGCGCTTGATTGGGCGCGCCCGCCACGGCACATGAACTCCACCTCCGCATGGTATGCCCACACGGACCAGTGGCGCTATGAGCAGCTTGATGTAAACGAGATCCTCTCGCCTACCGCGCCGGAAGGCGACTGGGATGCGAGCCTGATCGACTATAACATCCGCGCCGAGCGCATGGGCTGGTTGCCAAGCGCG
>JAJRRX010000390.1 GCA_024279075.1 Alphaproteobacteria bacterium
ATAAACGACAAGAAACAGTTGATTGGTGCGACAAATCGTGCATTTAGTAACGAAGGCGTTACAGTGCTGGCCTGCCGGATTGAGAAATCTGAATACGCAGGCGCATTTTAAGTAGCGTGTTTTGGGGCGCATGTTAAGCCATCGCGCGCGCTTCCAATGTCGGAATTCCGGCCCAAATTAGGTGGCACATGAAACTATCCCGGAGGATAACATGAAACTCAAATCACTAGCGATTGCGATGACCGTAGCTGGCAGCCTTACAGGCGCGGCCTCGGCTCAAGAGCAAAGCTTTATTTCCATCGGCACTGGCGGCGTGACAGGGGTTTATTACCCAGCTGGCGGCGCGATTTGCCGTTTGGTTAACAAAAACCGTAAAGAAACCGGCATTCGCTGCTCGGTTGAGTCCACCGGCGGCTCGATTTATAACATTAACACTCTGCGCGCGGGCGAGCTTGAGTTTGGCGTTGCCCAATCTGACTGGCAGTTCCACGCTTATAACGGGACCTCGAAGTTTGAAGACCAAGGCCCGTTTGAAGACTTGCGCGCCGTGTTCTCGCTGCACCCTGAGCCGGTAACCATTTTGGCCCGTCGTGATAGCGGCATCGCCAATATTACAGACATTCCGGGCAAGCGCTTCAACATCGGCAATGCGGGCTCTGGCACGCAAGGCACATGGGAAGTGATCGAGGAAACCATGGGCTGGGCACGCTCTGATCTGGCGCTTGCGTCCGAGATGAAATCGGCTGAAACCGCTGGCGCATTGTGCGACAACAAGATCGACGGTTATTTCTGGCTGGTGGGCCACCCATCGGGCCTCACGCAAGAAACCATTGCCTCGTGCGATGCGGTGATCGTGCCTGCGGTTGCGCCTGAAATTGATGCGCTGATTGATGCCACGCCATATTACCGCCATGCGGTTATCCCGGGTGGCATGTATCCGGGCAACCCTGATGACATCCAGACCTTTGGTGTGGGCGCAACGGTTGTGACCTCGGCCAGCGTTTCGGAAGAAGCGGTTTATCAGGTGGCTATGGCTGTGCTGGGCAACTTGGATGATTTCCGCAAGTTGCACCCTGCCTTTGCAAACCTGAAGGCCGAAGAAATGATCTCTGACAGCCTTTCAGCTCCCTTGCACCCCGGTGCTATTCGTGCGTATCGCGAATTGGGCCTGATGGACTAATCAAGACCACGGCGGGGGCTTAACGGCCCCCGCTAACCCAACGAAAATAAGGGCTTAAGCCCAGTTTCACAACAAGGGAAAAAACGATGAGTGATCAAACAAACGCAGGAGCGGCGCCCGATGTAGATGTGGCGTCTTTTGCCGATCTGGATACAGGTGCGCGCAACCCCGATAACTGGCAAGGCAAAATGCTGGCCGGCATTGCACTAACGTGGGCCGTATTTCAAATCTATACTGCCTCTATTCTCCCTTTTTACCTCAGTGAAATGACCGGCATTCGACAGTTTGTGATCAACTCCGATAAAGAGCGCGCCATCCATTTGGCATTTGCGCTGTTTCTGGCCTGCACGGCCTTTCCGCTCTTCAAAAAATCGCCGCGCAACCGCATCCCGTGGTATGATTGGCTGCTCGCTTGTGCCGGTGTTGGCGTAACGCTTTACTTGGTGTTTAACCAGTCGGCGATTTCGCTGCGCTCTGGCTTGCCAACGACGATGGACCTTATTGTTTCCGCCACCGGGTTGGTGATAGTGCTGGTCGCCACCTACCGCGCGCTTGGTTTGCCGATGGTGGTTGTGGCCACGCTTTTCCTTGTCTATGTATTTTTCGGAGATCAGCAATTTATACCCGATGCTATTCAGTGGAAGGGAGCCAGCTTTAACAAAGCAATGTGGCACTTCTGGATGCAAACCGAAGGGGTGTTCGGGCAGGCGCTCGGGGTTTCGGCCTCTATGGTGTTCCTGTTTGTGCTGTTTGGCTCGTTGCTGGAAAAAGCGGGCGCGGGCAATTACTTTATTCAGGTTGCCTTTGCGCTTATGGGCCACCTTAAAGGCGGGCCAGCTAAGGCGGCGGTTGTGGCGTCGGCGGCAACTGGGCTTATCTCTGGTTCCTCTATTGCTAACACCGTAACCACCGGCACATTCACCATTCCGCTCATGAAGCGGGTGGGCTTTTCGGCTGAAAAGGCGGGTGCGGTTGAGGTGGCATCATCAACTAATGGCCAGCTTACGCCACCGGTTATGGGCGCGGCGGCGTTCTTGATGATCGAGTATGTCGGCATTCCTTATATGGAGGTGATTAAACACGCCTTCCTGCCAGCGATTATTAGCTATATCGCGCTGGTTTATATTGTGCATCTTGAGGCTTGCAAAATGGGCCTTCAGGGGCTGCCACGCCCCGGTGCACCTAAAACCCGTTCGCAGCGTCTGATGGGCTATGCTTTTGGCTTCCTTGTGTTCATCGGCCTTGCGCTTGCTGTCTATTATGGCCTTGGCTGGCTCAAACCGATGTTTGGTGATTACACAATGTATGGCATGATGGTTGTGTTTGTGATCGTTTATCTTGTGCTCATCTATTGGGCTTCAAAATACCCTGACCTGGTGATAGATGACCCTGACGCGCCGCTGGTAAAGCTGCCGGAAATTGGCCCTGTGGCCAAAACCGGCTACTACTATGCGCTGCCTGTGGTGGTGCTGATTTGGTGCCTGATGATCGAGCGGTTTTCGCCCGGGCTTTCAGCCTTTTGGGCCACCATCGCCATGCTGTTTGTTTCGCTTACACAACACGCGCTCAAAGCAATGTTCCGTGGCGGTAGTGATTTTATGGCCGGTATTGCTACCGGCTGGGGCCAGCTGATAGACGGCATGATCGCGGGCTCGCGCAACATGATCGGCATCGCGGTGGCAACTGGCACGGCGGGCATTATTGTGGGCACGGTTGGCTTAACTGGTGCGCACCTGATTATCGGTGAGTTTATCGAGTATATCTCGGGCGGCTCGCTGATTTTGATGCTGATTTATGTGGCGATTTTCTCGCTGGTGCTTGGTATGGGCTTGCCCACCACGGCAACATATATCGTGATCGTATCCCTCATGGCACCGGTGATCATTACCGTGGGCGCGCAATCCGGCTTGATTGTGCCCCTAATCGCGGTGCACATGTTTGTGTTTTACTTCGGGATTTTGGCGGACGATACACCGCCTGTGGGGCTTGCGGCTTTTGCCGCGGCAGCGATTTCTGGCGGTGACCCGATCAAAACCGGCATCATTGGCTTTAGCTATGATGTGCGGACTGCGATCCTGCCGTTCCTGTTTATATTCAACACTGAGCTTTTGCTGATTGACGTAACCCCCGCCAAAGCGGTGTTTGTGTTTATTGTGGCAGTGATTGCGATGATGCTGTTTGCGGCGGCCACCCAGAATTGGTGGATCACCAAAAGCCGAATGTGGGAGAACTTTGCCCTGCTGCTCATTGCGTTTACGCTGTTTAACCCGGGCTACTGGCTGGATAAGCTGGAAGCGCCTTATGTGGAAACAGACCCTGCGCAAATGGTGCAGCTGGCCACAGAGGCGGAGGATGACGGCGTGCTGCGGATTGTGGTGCAGGGGGAGAACTTCCGAACCGGAAAAATAACCACCACCACGGTTGAGCTGCCTTTGGGCGAAAAAGCTTTTGGTGATGGCACCGCACGGCTGGATAATTTCGCTGGTATTGCTTTTGCTGAAAATGATAGCGGCTGGGTTGTAGACAACGTGGTGTTTGGCAAAATCGCCCAAGATAAAGGGCTTGATTTTGACTGGGAAGTGCTAAGGGTAGAAGTGCCGTCCGAGCGGATATGGAAAGAAGTGTTTTACATTCCGGCGTTATTGTTACTCGCGTTGGTCTGGTTCCTGCAAAAGGGCCGGATTCGCAAAGAAGAAGAAATGATGGCCTAGGAGGGCTGATTATGTATAAAAAGATTTTTGTTCCGGTTGATCTCAATCAGGAAAGCTCTTGGACCAAGGCCCTACCCACAGCGATTGAGTTCGCTAAAAAAGACGGCGCGAAGCTGTATCTATTTACCGTAGTGCCAGATTTTGGCATGGCGATGGTGGGGTCTTTCTTTCCAAAGGATTACGCTGAAAAGGCGATGGTGCATGCCGAGCATGAGCTAAAAGCCGTAGCGCGCAACAACGTGCCGAGCGACATTGACTGCACCTGCTATGTGCGCCACGGCACGATCTATAAGCGGATCATCAAATCAGCTGACGAGCTTGGGGCCGACCTGATTGTGCTGACCTCGCACCGCCCCGAAACCAAAGATTACTTGCTTGGGCCAAACGCGGCGCGGGTTGTGCGCCACGCCAAGCAATCAGTGTTTGTGATCCGCGAGTAGGCTTTGAGACCAATGGTGATCGCCGCGCCAAACGGGGCGCGGCGGGGCAAGGTAGACCATGCGGCCCTGCCCATAAGCATTGCCGAGATTGCCACTGAGGCCGCGCTTTGCCAGCAAGCAGGTGCTGCGGTATTGCACTTACACGTGCGCGATTCCAACGGCGCGCATAGCCTAGATGCCGGGCTATATCGCGCGGCAACACAAGCGATTACCGAGGCCGCGCCGGGGATGTTGGTGCAGATTACCACCGAGGCGGCGGGGGTGTTTGGGCTTAAGGCGCAAATCGCCTGCGTTGAGGCCGTGCGGCCCGAGGCGGTCAGCGTGGCATGGCGGGAGTTTACGCCTGAGGGAAATCCAACGGCGCGCCGGTTTTATGATTGGGCTGCGAGCGAGGGCATTCATGTGCAGCATATCCTATATTCTGTTGAGGATATCGCACGATTTAATGCCTTCGGAATGCAAGGCCAAAGCGTGCTTTTGGTGCTCGGGGAATATGCGGGAGCCGAGGCACGGGCCGATGAGCTGCCAGCTTATCTAGAGGCACTAGGCGATGTGCGTGATTGGGCTGTTTGTGCTTTTGGGAGGGCTGAGCATGCGGTCGTGAACGCTGCAATGGCAGCGGGTGGCCACGCACGCGTGGGGTTTGAAAACAACCTGTGGCTGGCCGATGGCCGCTTGGCGGCGGGCACACACGAGCTGGTGGCACAGATTAAAAACGATGTATTGAGCGCAGCAGACGTGTGCGCCTTATGGAGGCTTGAGCATGGCTAATCACGTATTCCACCGCACACCCGCACTGATGCCGGAAGTGGCTTCGGGCGAGGGGTGCTATTTGATAGACAACACGGGCAAACGCTATTTCGACGCCGGTGGCGCGGCGGTGTCCTGCCTTGGGCATAGCGACGCCCATGTGGCGGAGGCTATAAAACAGCAGGTGGATGCAGTGGCCTTTGCTCATTCGGGGTTTTTCACCAGCGCGCCTGCAGAGGCGCTGGCGGATAAGCTGGTGGAACATGCCCCCGAGGGGATTGAGCGGGTTTATCTGGTGTCTGGCGGCTCGGAGGCGGTGGAGGCGGCGATCAAGCTGGCGCGACAGTATTTTGTGGAAATAGGCGAGGGGGAGCGCGGCCATGTGATTGCGCGCAAGCAGAGCTACCACGGCAACACGCTGGGGGCTTTGAGTGCAGGCGGGAACGAGTGGCGGCGTGGCCAATTTGCGCCTTTGCTGCTGAATATGACCCATATCAGCCCGTGCTATGAATATCGTTTTCGTGGCGAAGCGGAAAGTGCGGCGACTTACTCCAAGCGAGCAGCCGATGAGCTGGAGCTGGAGATTCTGCGGGTAGGACCATCTCGCGTTATGGCGTTTATTGCTGAGCCTGTGGTGGGGGCCACTTTGGGGGCTGTGCCGGCGGTGGCGGGATATTTTGCGCGTATCCGCGAGATTTGTGACCAGTATGGCGTGTTGCTAATTCTTGATGAGGTCATGTGTGGCATGGGCCGCACCGGCACGCTATTTGCGTGTGAGCAAGATGGCGTGCAGCCGGATATCCTGACCATCGCCAAGGGGTTAGGAGCAGGCTATCAGCCCATTGGGGCGATGATGTGCTCGGGCGAAATTTACGAAACCATCACCAATGGCAGCGGGTTTTTTCAGCATGGTCACACGTATATGGGCCATCCGGTGGCCGCCGCTTGTGGGCTGGCGGTGCTGGAGCGAATTGTGGATGGCGGGCTACTGGCAAAGGTGCGCAGCCTTGGTGCCTACATGGAAAAGCAATTGGTGCTGGCACTTGGCCAACACCCGAATGTTGGTGATATTCGCGGGCGCGGGCTTTTTTGGGGTGTGGA
Source organism: Alphaproteobacteria bacterium (assembly GCA_024279075.1). Lineage (GTDB taxonomy): Bacteria > Pseudomonadota > Alphaproteobacteria > Rhodobacterales > Rhodobacteraceae > UBA3077. Next base: position 6,183 of record JAJRRX010000390.1, read on the forward strand.
ACTGGTGCAAGATCGCGACAGTAAAACCACCTTTGCCCCCGCGCTGAAGATCGCGCCGAAAATCAAGAAAGCCGCGTTTAAGCGCGGCCTGATGTGTTACCCGATGCAAGGCACGATTGATGGGCAACAGGGCGACCACGTGCTGCTGGCCCCGCCGTTTATCATGGATGAGGCGCAGGTGGACGAGATGGTTGGGCTACTGAAAGATGCGGTGCTAGAAGTGCTAGCACAGGTTTAAGCCTTAGATGTTTGGCAAAATGAGGCCAGTGTTCTGACGTGAGCGGGGGCCTCGTACGCGGCAAGAGAGGCAAAAAAGTATAAGAAAAGTGAAGGGCCGAGAGCCATAAAAAATTGGCCAATTTTGAGCGCTGCACCTTTTAGAGCGAACTAATTTTTTTAATATCTTGTATTGGCGGCACTTTAACCCTAAATACGCCGTGTGAAGTATTCTTTCACCGAGGTTTCCGGCTCTCTTTGCAGTTCGTTGATTTCTAATTAAGATCACGCTGCACCAGGTCACCGCGTTTTGTGGGTGGCATTTATAAGGAGATACTCGGATGGCTAATGGCACCGTAAAATGGTTTAACGCTTCAAAAGGCTTCGGCTTCATTCAACCAGAAAATGGTGGCAGCGATGTGTTTGTGCACATTTCAGCTGTTGAAGCTGCTGGTCTTTCTGGCTTGGACGACAACCAAAAAGTAACCTACGAACTGGAAACAGGTCGTAACGGCAAAGAATCTGCTGCCCAGCTTGCCTTGGCATAGGTTCTGATTGAGGTAAGCCTCAATCGAATAGATATATTGAACGGCGGTTTGGATCATTCCAGACCGCCGTTTTTCGTTTGTAATTGTGATGCACGTTTTTGCGGCAAGAAGCTGTGAGCCCCTCGACACCAGACTTGGCATCCAATTTGCTTGTAATATTCTGAAAAATGGTACCAGCGCCCTGATTTGAACAGGGGGCCTCTTGATCCACAATCAAGCGCTCTAACCTACTGAGCTACGCCGGCACTGAGGGGTGAATTACAACTGGTTTGGGCTGAATGCAAGCCTAAAGATGCTTGCCAC
>JAJRRX010000391.1 GCA_024279075.1 Alphaproteobacteria bacterium
CAAGGGCGACCTGACGCCCTATCATATGGAGGTTGACGACAGTATTTCCACGGAACTGGTGGCGCAACTGGCCGAGACTTCCGGCTATGAAAAACGCCGTGCAGAGATTGCAGATTTCAACACGAGCTCACCGATTGTTAAGCGCGGGCTTTCGCTGGTGCCAGTTAAATTCGGCATTTCCTTTACGCTGACCTTCCTGAACCAAGCCGGGGCGTTGGTGCATGTTTATGCCGATGGTTCGGTGCAGCTTAACCATGGCGGCACCGAGATGGGGCAGGGGCTAAATACCAAAGTGGCGCAGGTAGCTGCGCGCGTGTTCGGGCTCGGGGTCGAGGCGGTGAAGATCACGGCAACCGACACCGGAAAAGTGCCCAACACCTCCGCCACGGCGGCCAGCTCGGGGGCGGACCTAAACGGCATGGCCTGCAAGGATGCTTGCGATAAAATCAAAGCACGGCTGGTGGAGTTTGCCTCTGAGAAATGGGGCGGTGAGGTTAGCTTTGCCGATGGGCAAGTGCAGGTCGGCGACCATTCCATGAGCTTTGCGGCGCTGGTTTCAGCAGCCTATATGGCGCGCATCAGCCTTTCGGCCACGGGGTTTTACAAAACCCCTAAAGTGCAGTGGGATCGGCTGGAAGGCAAAGGCCGGCCCTTCCTTTATTTTGCTTACGGTGCGGCCGTGAGCGAGGTTGAGCTAGATACATTAACCGGCGAAAACCGGATTTTGCGCACGGATATCTTACACGATGTTGGCAATAGCCTGAACCCCGCTTTGGATATCGGCCAAGTTGAAGGGGCGTTTGTGCAGGGCGCGGGCTGGCTGACCATCGAGGAATTGCGCTGGGCCGAGGATGGCAGGCTGCTGACGGCAGCGCCTGCGACCTACAAAATTCCTTGCGCGTCCGATGCACCTGACGAGCTGAACGTGGACCTGTGGGATGGCGCGAATTTGGAGAAAACGATTTATCGCTCCAAGGCCGTGGGCGAGCCGCCCTTTGTGCACGGGATGTCAGTGCTTTTTGCGCTGCGGGATGCCGTGAAAGCTGGTGGTGGGAATGTTGATTTTGATGCGCCTGCCACTGCCGAACGGCTTCTTATGGCGTTGCAAAACTGATGGGGGCGCTGCCAGACTTTCCGGTTGATGCTGTGCGTGTAGAGGTGACGGGCACCAAAGGCTCTGTTCCGCGCGATGCGGGCGCTTTTATGCTGGTATGGAATGGCGGGCAGTCGGGCACGATTGGTGGTGGGGTGCTGGAATGGAACGCGGCCAAGCGGGCACGAGAGATGCTTTTGCAAGGCGCGGCGCGTGGGTCCCAAAGCGTGGCTTTGGGGCCGGAAATCGGCCAGTGTTGCGGCGGGCGGGTTGAGCTTGGCTTCGAGATGCTGGGCAGCGCGCCTATTCCCGTGCAGGAAAAAACAAATGAGCTGGCGCAAAATATTGAAGCAGGCCTATCGGGCTGGCGCGCCGAAATGCCGGTTTATCTTTATGGCGCGGGGCATGTTGGGCGGGCGATTGTGCGGGCGTTGCCTTTTGCGGTGCAATGGGTGGATGTGGCTGAGGAACGCTACCCTGA
>JAJRRX010000392.1 GCA_024279075.1 Alphaproteobacteria bacterium
CACGCGCACCTCCAGCCTCACCGAGGCAGGCCAACGCTACTATAACCGCGCCCAAAGCCTGCTCGCCGAATTGGTAGATATAAATGCCGAAGCCGCGCAAACCAGCACCAGCCTGACCGGCACAATAAAAATTTCAGCCCCCCTTAGCTTTGGCTTGCAACACCTCACCCCGATTATCTCAAACTTCGCCAAAGCCCACCCCGCTTTGGGTCTCCAGATGGATTTTAACGATCGCCAAGTGGATCTCGTTGAAGAAGGCTACGACCTCGCCATTCGCATCGCCAACCTGAAGGACAGCACGTTGAAGGCGCGAAAACTGATCGACATAACCAGGATTTTGTGCGCCAGCCCAGACTATTTGCACACCCACGGCGCGCCTAAGGTGCCTGCCGACCTCAAGCAGCACCAAATTTTACATTACGCCAATGCTGGGCCGGATTCATGGCATTTCACCAACCCAACGGGTGGCAAGACCAGTTTAACACTCCCCGCGAAAATGCGCTCAAATAATGGGGATTTCCTGTGCAAAGCGGCGGTGGATGGCCATGGCATCATTCTCAGCCCCAGCTTTATTGTGTGGGAAGCGTTGCGCCGCAAAAAACTTGTGCCCCTGATGTGTGGCCACCTCCCGACGCCTCTAACCGCCCATGCGGTTTACCCCGCCACCCGCCATTTGCCCGCGCGCATAAGGCTGTTAATCGATACCATCACCGACCAGCTAAAAACCCAGCCTCATTGGGATGCACCAAAGGGCTAGGCTTGGCTCCCCGAGCGCAGCGAGGCCATCGCCAGCGGCAAAAACCGTTCAGCTTTGCTGAAAAGGTGCCTTCCGCGAGTGGGGGTTTACCCCCGCAGAGCGGAAGGCAATTCCGGCGTTTGCGGTTAGGCACAGCGGGGAACCCTCCGTGTGAGCCTTTTTTGCTAGCGCAAAAAGACCCGTACGTTTGGGCGGTGGCCTCGCTACGCTCGGCGGCGCTAAGCTGATACTTCGGGGAGCACCAGCGGGCCTTTCAAGGCTTTGGCCTCAGCGCGGCTGAGTTGCTCGCCGTGTTTGCGGGTTTGCAAGGCCTCGCGGGCGCGGGCGTAGGTGTCATCTTCCCAGAACATTAGGCAGCCGTTGCAGCCTTTGCCACAGCACCCATCCACCCCCACGCGGTTGGTTTTAAATCGCCGCTCGGAAGTGCTTTCGGCCACCGATTCTGCCAGCGCATCGCGGCGTTTCTCATAGGCTTTCTCGTTGCGTTTGCCGCCGGTTTCCAGCCCCTGCACCAGTTTGTCAAACTTCACGCGGTTCCACTGCTCCGTGGTCAGGGCCTTTTCTTTGCGCAGCACCGAATAAACAGGGAAGCGCGCCTTGAGGTCCTCGATGTCCTCATGGTCAAACAGCGCAAACGGCACTTTGATCGTCGCCTGCGCCCCGCCATGCACCGCGTCTTTTATTTCACCTGTCACCAACTCGAATTCATACATGCGCAGCAGCACAGTTTCGCGGCTGAGCGGCGATACAAAATCCAGCACCTCGCCAGCTTCCAGCTTGTTTTTTACGGCCACATGAAAAGCGTCATCCGTCACCTCAGTGACCACGCCCGCATATTCCCACTGCGCCAGCGCTTCAGTTTGCTCGTAATCATGCGAATAATTCGAAAGCCGCCCATCATGGAAGGCCAAGGTATAACCCCGATTACCCACTGATTCGAGTTCGCGCATGTATTTATGCGGGCTCCAGTTTTCGGGGTCGGCGTAATAATCATCAATCGCCATCCGGTAGGCGCGCGCTACGATAGCAGCGTAATATTCCGACTTCCCACGCCCTTCGACCTTCAGGCTATCGACGCCGATGCGCAGATAGTCATCCAGCTTGGGCATGATACAGAGGTCGCGCGAGTTTAGGATATATGAACCGCGCCCGTCCTCCTCAATCGGCATCAGCTCGCCGGGGCGGCAGCCTTCTTCCAGCAAAAACTCAAACATATCGGCATTGTCTTCATTAATGTCGAGCGGCTTCACCGTGCCGTCCTTCATGCGCATCCGCACCTTATAATTCCAGCGGCAAGAATTGGCGCAGTTGCCTTGGTTGGCCCCGCGCTCGCTCATAAAGTTGGACAAAAGGCAGCGGCCAGAATAGGTCATGCACATGGCGCCATGCACAAAGGCTTCGAGCTTAATATCAGGGCATTTTTCGCGAATTTCGGTGAGTTCGGCAAAGGATACCTCCCGCGCCAGCACCACCAGCTCGGCCCCTTGCGCCTGCCAGAATTTCACCGATAGCCAGCTTGAAACATTGGCTTGGGTGGAGATATGCAACGGCAGATCAGGCGCGCGGTCTTTCACAAATTGCAGCACGCCGGGGTCCGCGATAATCAGCCCGTCTGGTTTTACCTTGCGCACCGTGTCGATATATTCCTCCAGCTTTGGCACGTC
>JAJRRX010000393.1 GCA_024279075.1 Alphaproteobacteria bacterium
ATCTAGAGGTAATATCAAGGGCGCATCTTCGGGTGCGCCCTTTTTCTAACAATACTTAACAATTTGTATTCAGCAAGCAGGGGCGGAAAGACCACCTCGCATAGGCTCGAATATTCCAACCATCAGGAGGGGGAGCGCCATGGCTATGGCCGACCAACCCGCAGGCAAGTCTTTCAGACTTAGCATGCTGTTATACGATACCCGCTATCGTTCGATGACCATTCAGGTCATAATGCTGGCTTTATTTGCATATGGTGCATATTGGCTGCTCGATAACATGTATGCCAACTTGGCCGCTGCCAACAAAGACCCGAATTTCGGGTTTCTGACCCAGCCGGCCGGCTATGACATCAACCAGCGCCTTATTGAATACACATCACAAAGCACCCACGCCCGTGCGTGGCTTGTGGGCTTGCTCAACACGCTGCTGGTTGCGGTTGTTGGTTGTATCATTGCCACCTTTGTCGGTGTTGCGGTAGGCGTTTTGCGCCTGTCCAAAAACTGGATCGTTGCTAAGCTAATGACGATCTATATCGAGATTTTTCGCAATGTGCCGGTACTGCTCTGGATCGTGTTTATCAACGCTATTCTGTCTGAAACATGGCCACAGCCAAAAGATTTTAAAGGCGATGAGGCCACTGCGTCTATGTCGCTTTGGGATTCGGTGATTGTTTCCAACCGCGGGATATTCACGCCGGAGCCTATCTTTCTGGCCGGCTCCAATGTGCTGCTGATCACATTTATCCTTTCGATAATCGGTGTTTTTATTTTTGGCCGTTGGTCGAAAATGAAGCAAGAAGCTACCGGGCAGATTTTGCCAAATTTCTGGATAAAGCTTGGCATACTGGTATTGCCGGTTCTTGTGATGTTTTTCATCATGGGCCAACCCATCGAGCTGGCTTACCCCGGTTTTGAAGGCCGAGGCGCGATAGGGCCTGATGGCGAGGTTATCACCAAAGGGATATTCCGGATTGACGCCGATAGCGGCATCCATATTCGGCGCTCTCTGATTGCCCTCACGCTGGCCCTTGCACTGTATACCGCTGCGTTTATCGCAGAGGCGGTGCGGGCTGGTATTATGGCGATCGACAAAGGCCAATCCGAAGCGGCGGGGGCCTTGGGCCTGCGCCAAAAACGGGTGATGAGCCTTGTGGTGCTGCCACAAGCCATGCGCGTTATTATCCCGCCACTCATTTCACAATTCTTGAACCTGACCAAAAACTCGTCTCTGGCGGTTGCGGTGGGCTATATGGATGTGACCGGCACTTTGGGGGGCATTACGCTCAACCAAACGGGTCGTGCACTTGAGTGTATCTTGTTGTTGATGATCACCTACCTGACGATCTCTTTGAGCATCTCGATGGTGATGAACGTTTATAACAACTCTGTAAAACTGAAGGAGCGGTAATATGAGCGACCAATCTTACGTCCGCACCGAAATGCTCTCCGAGCAGCCTGCGCCGCTCGGGGAGACAGGTGTGATCAAATGGATGCGGGAAAACCTGTTTTCCAGTCTTGGCAACAGCATCCTGTCTTTGCTGGCGCTTGCCCTCGTCATCTTTATTGGTGCTGAACTGCTGCCTTGGGCCATTCAACCTTCTTGGAGTTCAGGCTCGTTGCGGCAATGTATTGATGACCCGAATATCACCGGCGCGTGCTGGGGGGTTATCAGAGACCGCTTTAACCAACTATTGTTTGGCTTCTATCCACAAGAAGAGCAATGGCGCCCAATTTTGGCATTTTTCATGATGCTCACAGCCGTTGCGCCCGTGTTGTTTGACAAGCTGCCACGCAAAATGGTGTGGTTCTCGGCCCTGTATCCTTTTATCGGTGTTTGGCTGCTTTGGGGTGGCACGATCTGGGGGCCACTTATGGTTGTCGCCGGATTTATCATCGGATACTTTGCCCACAAGTTCCTCACAGGTGTTGTTGGCGAGCTCGCCGCGATGATCGTCGCGTTGCTAGCAACGATTATCTGGTGGCTCTACGGTGCTGGGCCGGTGGCTGAAATGCTGTCAGCGGCAATGCCGATCGGCATTCCGGCGATTGAATCCTCCAAGTTTGGTGGCTTGATGCTGTCAATCACCATCGGGGTTTCGGGCATTGCGCTCTCGCTTCCGATCGGGATTATGCTGGCGCTTGGCCGTCAGTCTGACATGTTCATCATCAAGGTGCTGTCCGTTGGCTTCATCGAGTTTATTCGCGGCGTGCCGCTGATTACACTCCTGTTCGTGGCTTCGGTGCTGCTGAACTTCTTCCTGCCACCCGGCACCAACTTTGACCTCATCCTGCGGGTGATCATCATGGTGACCATCTTTGCCGCGGCCTATATGGCCGAGGTCATTCGAGGCGGTTTGGCAGCTTTGCCAACGGGCCAATATGAAGCAGCTGATGCGCTGGGCCTGGATTATTGGCAATCCATGCGCCTGATTATCATGCCACAAGCGCTCAAAATTTCCATTCCGGGCATTGTGGGCACGTTCATTGGCTTGTTCAAAGATACAACCCTTGTGTCTATCATCGGCCTCTTGGACCCGGTTGGTCTGATCGGGACGATCCAAGGCTCGGGAGACTGGAACGGGATTGTTTGGGAACTTAACATGTTCATCGCGTTGATGTTCTGGGTCTTCACCTTCTCGATGTCACGTTACTCAATGTATCTTGAGAACAAACTCAAGACCACACACTAATAGGGAGCATAGATATGTCTCAAACAGCAGAAAAAGAAGCCAACAGCTCCGCTATGCAAGTGTCGGACGAAGTGGCGATTGAAATCCGCAACATGAACAAATGGTACGGGGATTTCCACGTGCTCAAAGATATTAACCTCACGGTTAATCGCGGCGAGCGTATCGTGGTGTGCGGGCCGTCAGGCTCGGGCAAATCCACCCTGATCCGGTGTATCAACCGGCTGGAAGAGCACCAGAAGGGCGATATCATTGTGGACGGGACCGAGCTTTCCTCGGACCTGAAAAACATTGATAAAATCCGGTCAGAAGTGGGCATGTGCTTTCAGCACTTCAACCTGTTTCCGCATCTGACCATTCTGGAAAACTGCACGCTCGCACCGATTTGGGTGCGCAAAACACCCAAGAAGGAAGCCGAAGAAATTGCGATGCATTTCCTTGAAAAGGTGAAGATCCCTGAGCAAGCGCTCAAGTATCCGGGCCAGCTTTCCGGTGGTCAGCAGCAGCGTGTGGCGATTGCCCGAAGCCTGTGCATGAAGCCGCGCATCATGCTGTTTGACGAGCCAACCTCAGCGCTCGACCCGGAGATGATCGCTGAAGTGCTCGACACCATGATCGAGCTGGCCGAAGAAGGCATGACCATGATCTGCGTGACCCACGAAATGGGCTTTGCCCGCAAAGTGGCCAACCGCGTGATCTTTATGGATGCGGGCCAGATTGTGGAGCAGAACGAGCCGGAGGAGTTCTTCAACAATCCGAAGAGCGAGCGGACGCAGTTGTTCTTGAGCCAGATCTTGGGCCATTAATAAAGGTGCGTGCAGAGCACGCACCCTACGAAATTTGCGCCGCTCGGGGGAAACCTCGGGCGGTGTTTTTAATTGGCCAGCGGTCCGGTGCTAAAGCACCGGACCGCGCCTCGCCTTCGGCTCGGCAAGCGGCGCGGCAACACAGTGAATAGGGCGGGCATAGTGCTAGCGCCGCGCGGGGCCACGGCGATGGGCTTAGCGGCGGTAGCGCACGGCGAGAGTTTCGGGACTGGCGCCGAGATAATATCGAATAAGGAGTGTGAGGTTGCGACGGCCGCGCCGCAGCCATTGGCCTTGGTATTTTGAAGCGCTGGTAACGGCATCTGCCTCAAGCAGGGTGAGATGGCCATTGAGCGCACGCGCAAGGGCGACGTCTTCCATCAGGGGCTGGTTGGGGTGGCCGCCAACCTGTTGGTAGAGTTTGGCTGAGATCAGCAGGGCTTGGTCGCCATAAGGCAGCCCAAAGAAGCGGCTGCGCAGGTTGGCCCAGCCTGCTACGAGGCACGGGGGGAGGCCGGTGGCGTCAAACCGCAGGCGGAAGTATCCGGCCTTGTTTGGGGTGGCGAGATGGGCTTGCACCGCCTCTAGCCAGCCATTGCCGACCACCGTATCGGCGTGGACAAACAGCAACCACGGGCGCGTGGCCAGCGCTGCCCCTGCGCCAAGCTGCCCGCCACGGCTTGGGGCGACGGTTGCGAAGCGCGCGCCAATGTCATTGGCGATCGTCTCGATCCCGTCATCCGAGCCACCATCGACAATGATCAGCTCGCCGATCAGCCCCGCCTCTAGCCCTTCAGACAGCGCGGCAAGCGTTGGGCTGATGGTGGCTGCGGCGTTAAGCGTCGGGATAATCACGGAGATCGGAGCTGGCATGGGGGCTTTCGGGCTAGTATTGGCGGGGCTGGCCCCTATATTAGCCACATGACCAACGGATACCATGATAAATCGCGGCAATTGCTGCGGATTTCCGGCAGTGACCGGCAGAGCTTTCTGCAGGGGCTGGTGACGAATGACGTTTTGAAGCTAACCAACGGGCCGATCTATGCCGCGCTGCTCAGCGCGCAGGGGAAGTATATGTTTGACTTCTTTCTGGCAGAGGATGGCGACGCGGTGCTGCTGGATGTGGCGGCTGCCCGCGCGCCCGCGCTGGCCCAGCGGCTGACCATGTATCGGCTGCGTGCCGATGTGCAGATAGAGGCCGATGAGCGCCCCGTCTGGCGGGGCATTGGCGATAAACCCGAGGGTGGGTTTGCCGACCCACGCCACGCAGCGATGGGCTGGCGGCTTTATGGTGAAGCTGCCACCGAGGCTTTGCCAGAAGACCATTTTGAAGCATTGCGGGTGGAGCATATTATTCCCGAGCCAGAACTGGTGGAGAACGAGACCTACATTCTGGAAGCCGGTTTTGAGCGTCTCAACGGGGTGGATTTCCGCAAGGGCTGCTATGTGGGGCAGGAAATTACGGCGCGGATGAAGCATAAAACCGAGCTGAAAAAGGGCTTGCGGCGGGTGGCTGTGCAGGGCAAGGCTGACTTTGGCACGGCCATCACGGCGGATGGAAAGCCGGCTGGGACGCTGTTTACCGTGGTGGATAGTTTTGGGCTGGCGCATTTGCGCTTTGACCGTGCCCAGGGCGAAATGCAGGCAGAGACCGCGAGACTAAAGCTGGCTTAATCCGGCTGCTTGGCTTGTTTTTCAGCCTTCCGCCGCGCCCGCCGCTCGCGGGCTTTGCGATTGCGCTTGAGCCGTTGCTGGTTTTTGTGAGACTTTCCACGAACGCGCCCCCAGATGCCCAGTATCACGATGGGCGTGGTGACCAGTAAAATAATACCCCCGATGCCAGTGTAAAACCGCCAGCCAATAAGCTGCACACGGGCGCTTGGGTCGGCGGGGTCAAACAGGATCTCGCGGGTTTCACCGATGCGAAAACGCCCGTCCATTGCCACAATCGGCTTCACGGTTTGGGGGGTGCCATTTTGGTCCGTGAAGGAAAATACCGGAAAGGTGTTCAGGCTTTGCGTAGACCAGCGCAGGCCGTTGCTGCTGCTTGAATATTCAATATCCACGATTTCGGCCTGAGTGCTTGCGGCGCGGCGGGAAAACTGGAAATCTTGGAATAGTAGCCAGAGGCCGAAGAAAAACCCAAGAACAACGAGGACCTGAAACCCGGTTACAAGCCAGATAAACCAGTGCCCACCCCCGGCTTTTTTCTTAGCGCTCATCTAGTGCCAACCTTAGGCCAAGCCCTATAAAAATTTCGCCCAAGGAGCGGTCCAGCCACAGGCCAAAGCGCGGGTTGTTGCGCAGGCTACTGGTGAGCTTGTCACCCGCAAGTATCAGTGGTGGCTCAATGAAAGCCGCTACAACGATGATCAGGGTGCCATGCAAGAAAAGCTGCGCCCAGACCGGCCCTGCGCCCTCGACCACGAATTGGGGTAGGAAGGCGAGGAAAAAGATCGCGACTTTAGGGTTGAGTAGAGCGACAATGATACCTTGTTTGAAGATGGGAAAGGCGCGAGGGCTTGTGGCCGGGCCCTCTGCGATAAACCCGCTGCCGTCCGAGCGCAGGGCTTTGATGCCGAGATAGAGTAAGTATGCGGCCCCTGCCCATTTCACCACCGAAAAAGCCATGGCCGAAGTGGCGAGAATGGCTGAAAGCCCCGCCGCCGCCATCAGCACATGGCCAAAAGCACCGAGCCAAATGCCGCCAAGCGCCGCAAAGCCAGCCTTGCGACCACCGCGCACGGTTTGGCCGATGATGAAGGCAATGTCGGGGCCGGGCGCGAGGTTAAGCACCACGGCGGCGACGAGAAAGCTGGTCCAATGCAGGAGGGTATAATCAAACATAGGGGGAGGTTAGCGCAGGTTTCTGCGTTGGGCAAGGCGGCACCCGCCGCGTGGCGAGTGCCGTAAAGTCTTAGTCCTCGTCATCCACCGGATTGAGCTGCGCCGCCACTTTCAGCGCGATGGTCTCGAAGATTTTGGCATGTGGGCCATCTGGTTCGGCCATCACCACGGGGGTGCCATCGTCCGAATATTTCCGAATGTCCATATGCAACGGGATGCCAGCAAGGAAGGGCACGCCCAGCTTGCCGGATTCCTCTTCCGCGCCACCATGGCCGAAAATATCCGAGCGCTCGCCGCAATGCGGGCATACAAAGGTGCTCATGTTTTCGATCAGGCCAAGGATAGGCACATCCACGCTTTGGAACATCTTCAGCCCCTTGCGGGCATCAATCAGCGCGAGGTCTTGCGGGGTCGACACGATCACCGCTCCGGCCACTGGCACTTGCTGCGCCAGCGTCAGTTGGATGTCGCCGGTGCCGGGCGGCATATCCAGCACCAGCACGTCAAGCTCGCCCCATGCGACCTCTTTCAAGAGCTGCATCAGGGCTGAAACGATCATCGGGCCGCGCCAGATGACTGGGTTTTCTTCTTCCATCAGGAAGCCCATCGACATCACCTTAATGCCGAAGCGCTCCATCGCGTAAAGCACATCATTTTTAAGCTCTGGGCGGTCTTCGACCATGCCAAAAAGGCGCGGCAGCGAGGGGCCGTAGATATCAGCGTCAAGCAGGCCGACCTTAAGGCCGAGCTTGGACAGCGCCAGCGCGAGGTTGGCCGAGGTGGTGGATTTGCCAACACCGCCTTTGCCAGAAGCCACAGCCAAAATGTGCTTAATGCCGGGAATGGCCATTGAATCGGGCCGCATATCAGGGCCAACGGGGCGCTCTTTGCGCTGCCGCAGTTTTGGCGGCTCGGTGGAGATCACAGGCTCGGCTTCAGCCGTCAGCGCGATCAGTGCGGTATCAACACCATCTAGCGCCAGCACCGTGCGCTCAGCGGCTTTTTGCAGCGCGGTTGGGTCGCCGTGTAGGGCTTTGGGCACAGTGATCGAGAACACCACTTTAGCGCCATCAATGATGATATCCGAGACAAGGCCATCTGATACAATGTCCTCTTTTAGCCCCGGTGCAGTGACGCTGATCAGCGCCTTCAGTATCTGTTCTTTACTCGCCATGTGCTTTCCTCGATTCAGACTCGGGCTTATACCCGAGTGTTTCTGTCATCTTATAAAATGAGGAAACAACCAGAATCAAGGCTAAGCAGAGAATGGGCGGAAATGCCGCGCTAGCTGGCGGTCATGCTCACGATATTTGCATTGCTTGCGGGCATAGCATAATAGGAGTTCCCTGTTTGAATGCCAAAGCCCAATTCGGGGAGATATTTGATCTCGCGCGTAAACACTTCACCACGCCTTAAGCTGAATTCCGTGGTGAAAACACGCACGGCCTCATAGCTGCAATCGCCCACCACCAGCGGGTCGCTCTCGTAAGCGGACCAGCCAAAGCTCACGTCAGTTGGGCCGTAACGCGAGTCAAGTAGTGTGAGCACTCCGTTTCCACGAGTGTCAGCGGTGTAGGGGCGGGCCATTTCCACTTCGAAATCATACGCCATCCCGAAATCGTCATCCGATTCCCACGTGTCTTTTCTATGGGTGTCGCGCCGCGCTTCAAAAACGCCGTCGATGGTTTCAAACAACACAATTTGCCCGTAATAATCATAGTCAAACACATCATAATGGGCATCAATGATGGTGCCATAATCGGTGCGTTGGATGTAAGACGTGCTGCCCGAGCCATATTCAACGGTAATGCCCGTATCGAGCGCCTCGGCTGTCAGGCATTGGGCCGAGGCCATGGCGGGGGCAAGTAGAAAAAGTGCAGTGGCAATACGAAGCATTGGGGACTCCCATAAATCAGAATATCCGCAGCATAGGCGCAAAGGCTAACGCGTTCAATGCTTTCTGTTGCGGCCAATGAAAATGATGTAAAGCCCGGGCAGCACGAAGAGATCAAACAAGAATGCGATAAAGATCGTCGCGGCCGTGAGGAAGCCGAGTTGCTGGTTAACCGCAAAACCGCTAAACATAAGGAGTGCAAAACCAAAGCCAAGGGTGGCGGTGGTGGTCAGCACGCCGGGAAACACCGCTTGCAACACTTTTTGCACGCCGCGATTGGTTTGCTTCCTGCGGCCTCGATTAAGGGCGTAAAGGATGTGGATGGTATCATCAACCACGATGCCAAAAGTGAGCGCTGAAATGATGGAGGCAGCCATGCCAACCTCGCCATTGATCCAGACCCAAAGCCCCAATGAGGCCATAGCGGGCATAAAATTAGGGAAGATCGAAAGCAGCGCCAAGGGTATGGAGCGCAGGAAGACCCCGATCAGGAGCGACACAACGATCATGGCAAACCCCGTGCCAATGAGCATGGATTTTGTATTGACCATCGAGAGGTAGGACGACATGACGTTGACGCCAGAAACCGCCGAGCGATCACCGGTAAAGCCCGCCTCCGCTGCAATTCTCTCAACGGTTTCGGCCAGTTCGCGCACATGGGCCGAGCTTTGGCGCTTAACCAGCAGGCTCATCCGCAATTCGCGGAAATCGGCAGCAAAGGTCGAGTTACCAAAATCTTCGGTGACATAAAAATTGGAGCGCACGCAAAAATTAAGCATCTTTTCCGGCACATCC
>JAJRRX010000394.1 GCA_024279075.1 Alphaproteobacteria bacterium
TGCCCGCCCGCGTGCTGGCCTATCAGGATAGCGACGGCCAAGTGTGGCTGGTCTATGAAAACCCGGCCGACATGTTTGCTCAGTTTGACCTGCCAGAGGATGCGCCGGTGATCGCCCTGATGACCCGCGTTTTGGGTGGGCTAACGGCGCAGGCTGTGGCTGAGTAACCAAGGGGCTAAATCGCCTGCTCTGGCCGTATCGCAATTTGCCGGATCTGAAACCCTGTTTTGCTTTTGGAAAACCCTGCGCTTTTGTAAAAGCGCAGGATGGCGGGGGATTTTGAGCCCGCCAGCAGCATCACCTTATAACAACCCGCCGCCCATGCCGCCGCCACTGCGGCCTGCAGCATGGCGCGCCCATAGCCGCGTTTGCGGTGGTTCGCATGGGTCACCACGTTTTCGATCAGGCCGTAAGGTTTGCCAAGCCGCGTGAGGTTGGGGATAACCACCAAAGCGCAGCTTGTGACCATTACCCTCTCAAGCCGCCCGATGAAAATCTCGCTACCGTCAAAGCGCTTGAACGCTTTGAGAAGTGCGCGCGCCGTGGGCAGATCCAGCGCTGCATTTTTAGCTGTTAAGTGGCCATAGAGGGCAATTAATTCAGGCAGGTCTGCGTTCAGCGCGGGCCGGATATTGAGGGCGGCTGGCACCGCTCTAAAATTCCATGGTCATCGAAAGGCCGATACTATCGCGGGAAACCGAGGGGATAAGAAACAGGTTATTCTGAGTATCACGGCGCTTTTCGTAATTGTTCAGAATAAGGTTACCAACTGCGGTGCCAATAACCGCACCCGCCACCATATCGGAAACCCAATGCCGATGGCCACGAATATTGGCAACGGAAATAACGCCAGCGGCCAAATAGGGCCAGAAATTATTATCATAAACCCCAGCATACACCCGCGCCATAGCAAAATATTGGGTGAAATGATAAGAGGCCATAGAGGTGGCATAAGCCCCCCCCGTCCAAGGAATTCTGCCGCCGCCATAGCCAAAATCCCACGGATTGGTGGTAAATTCGCCCGGATCACCAGTGAAGGTAGAAATGTTTTCGACGGGGCGCAGCCGGCCAAAAAGCGGTTTGATTAAGAGCTGCGTGGCGACATAAGAATAGGCAATCGCCTTGGTGGAAAGCAGTGCCGCCGTTTGGGCCCGCTCGTCATTAAACGCTAGCCCGCCTAGATATGTAAAACCAATAGTGGCGATAACATATTGCGTTTCTTGCGAAATATAGTCGAGCTGCACGCGGCGCGGAAAGCGAAAACCGTCAAAAACCGGCTCGACTTTATCTTGCCAAAAAGCTGTGGTTTGGCGGTCTACGCTCACAAGCGCGGCGGTGCCAAGCAAAAACAGCGCGGCGGATTTAGGGTCGCGCACTGGAAAAGTGACCAGTTGGCCCAACTCGCCGGGGATGCCGCCTAGGGCCAAGCGAAAGGTGCGCACGCCTTTATCAAGGCGGGTTTCGCCGGCGGAATTATACGTGAATCGGCGGGTGGGGAAGCCCAGATCAGGCTGGTAGCGCTGCATCGGCGCGGGGCGGGCAAAACCGGCAAGGCTAAAGACCTCCTGCGCGCGCGTTGTGAGCGGGGCGGACAGCGCAAAAGCCAGCACCCCTATAATTTTTAACGTTGAAATCATTACGGTTTTCATGTTTTTGTCCCTATGGGCCGCTAGCATATCTGATTATCTTAAA
>JAJRRX010000395.1 GCA_024279075.1 Alphaproteobacteria bacterium
ATCACTTGCGCCAACGCGGAGTATGCGCCAAGGGTATCACCCTCGGCCAACCCCACCATATTGGCGGTAATTACCGTTTGCGCCCGAATGCCGCTGAGCGCGACAACCGACTGCCCAAAAGCCGGCCAAGCCCAAAGGAGCGCTATATAAACCAGCCCCCGCATTAGCGGATCTGCGTGGTTGCGCCGAGCATCTGGTCGGCAGCGGTGATCACTTTGGCATTCAGCTCATAGCCTCGTTGGGCCTCAATCAGCTCAGTGATTTCACGCACCGCATCCACCGAAGAGCTTTCGAGATAGCCTTGGCGAAAACTCCCACGACCATCTGCGCCCGCCGCGCCCACTTGCGGCGCGCCAGATGCATTTGTCTCACGGTAAAAATTGTTGCCCGTGGCCTCTAGCCCTGCCTCGTTCGTGAAGGTCGCGAGGGTGATCTGGCCGAGCAGCTCAGGGTCCACTTGGTCCTCAAACATCGCATAAATCTCACCATCTGGGCTAATGGTAACCCCGCGCGCGCCATCAGGGATGGTAATGCTTGGCACCACCGGAAAGCCTTCAGCGGTGACCAAAAGCCCATCGCCAGTCATCTTCAAAGCGCCATCGCGTGTGAAGCCAGAAACCCCGCTTGGCAGCGCGATTTCGATATAACCTTTGCCCTCGATAGACACATCCAGCTCACCGCCGGTTTGCTTGCTCGGGCCTTGCTCAACGTTCATCATCACTGCCGAGGGCCGCACCCCCATGCCAAGCTGCACGCCCACGGGCAGCACCGCGCCCGAGGCCGCGCTGATCGAGCCGGGGGCCTGCACCTGCCGATACATCAGGTCCGAAAACTCGGCCCGCCGCGCGTTGTAGGCGGTGGTGTTCATATTGGCGAGGTTGTTGGAAATAACTTCCACGCGCATCTGTTGGGCATCCATGCCGGTAGCGGCAATTTGTAAAGCGTTCATCATATTCTCCTATGCGCGTTGTCCAAGGGTGCGGGTCACATTCTTGATCCGCTCGTGTTCATTCTCTAAGAATTTCATTCCCATTTCGTAAGTGCGTTGCACCTCGATCATCCGCGCCATTTCAGTGACGGGATTCACGTTCGAGCCTTCAATAAAGCCTTGCAGCACCACCGCGTTTTCCATCGCCAAAGGCTCGGCCTCACCGGGGTTAAACAGCGTGCCAAATTGGCGGGTCATAGCGTTTTCATCATCCACCTCAAACAGGCCGATCTGCGCCAGCGGGTTGCCATCTGCGCTCACCGTGCCATCCTGCGCCACGCTTACCACCGCCGCATCGGGCGGGATGAATATCGGCGCGCCGCCGACATCAAGCAGGCGGTAGCCATCAGGGTTCACCATCTCACCTTCGGTATTCATGGCAAAAGCGCCAGCGCGGGTTAGCCGGTTACCCTCCGGTGTTTCGACCATAAAATACCCACGGCCTTGAATCGCAAGGTCCATCGGGTTTCCGGTTTGCTTAACTGCGCCTTGGGAAGGGTCGCTAAACCGCGCCCGTGCCGCCGCCATCGCTACGCCGCCACCCTCATTGGGCAGCGCCTGAAGCATTTCGGTAAACACCACGCCCTCACGGCGAAAGCCGGTGGTGGAAATATTGGCCACGTTATTGGCCACAACCTGCATTTCCTTCCACAGCCCCGTTTGGCGGCTTAAGGTTACATATCCGGCGGTTTCCATATCGGCTCCTTACTGCCCCGCAATGCGGGTGATAATTTGATCATTAAAAAACGTCACCAGCAGCCCGCCCGAATAGCTCATGGAGAGCCAAAACACGGCCACAATCGCGCCGAGTTTCGGCACAAAAGTTAGCGTCATTTCCTGAATCGAGGTCAGCGCCTGAAACAGGCCAATCGCGAGGCCAACCACCAGCGCTATCCCGAGCACCGGCGTGGCCATAACCAGCGCCATCCACAGCGCCTCGCGCAATACATCAAGCAGGTCGCCCTCGGTCATTATACTGGCATCCGCAAAATTTCTTGGTAAGCCTCGACCACACGGTCGCGCACGCTCACAGCGGTTTGGATAGCGATTTCGGAGGCGGCCAGCGCTTCCACCACGGTTTGGGCATCGGCTTTGCCGGTCATCCCTGCAATGGCAGCACTTTCGCCCGCTTGCATGGTGGCCATAAAATCATTCGCCATATCAGCAAACAGGGTGCTGCCCGCGCTTTGCGGCCCATCAGGCTTCGCAATATTTTGGGCGTTGGTATAAAGTTGGGAGGCAATATGTGGGTTGGTTTCCATGGGTCAGCCTTTCTAGCGTCGCAATAGTTCTAAAATCGAAGTCGCCATTTGTCGCGACTGGTCAAACATTTTCAGGTTGGCTTCATAAGAGCGCTGCGCCTCGCGGGCGTCAGCGATCTGCACCATCAGGTCCACGTTGGAGCCTTGATAATAGCCATTTTCATCAGCTAGCGGGTGGCCGGGGTCATACACCTGCGGCAGCTCGGCACGGCTCAGTTGCACACGGCCGGTTTTCACCTGCCCGCCGTTCTCCATAAAATCACTCACCGCCTGAAAGCTCACGCTTTTGGTGCGAAAGCCGGGCGTATCGACATTGGCGATATTTTCAGACACCAGCCGCAGCCGTGCCGCCTGTGCCGCCATGCCCGAGGCCGAAGCCGACATAGACGCGCTTAAATCACTCATCGGGGTTCTCCCTTATTTACGCCCCATACTGGTGCGCATAATTTGTAAAGATTTCTGGTAAATGCCGATGGCCATATCATGCTGCTGCTTGATCTCGGTCATCCGCAT
>JAJRRX010000396.1 GCA_024279075.1 Alphaproteobacteria bacterium
AGACCCTGCCTTGATAAAAGCCTTTATTGAAGCGGCGGGCGTTGTGGGCTAAAGAGGGCCAAACCAGCAAGAGGCTCCCGATATGTCCGACACCAAAAACTCCTACATGCAAGGCCCCGACGAGCAGGGCCGCTATGGCATTCATGGCGGGCGCTTTGTATCCGAAACCCTGATGCCGCTGATTTTGGAGCTGGAAGCGCAATACGAGTTTGCCAAAACCGACGATAGCTTTTGGGCCGAAATGGAGCACCTGTGGACCCACTATGTGGGGCGCCCCAGCCCGCTTTATTATGCCGAGCGATTGACCGAGCATTTTGGCGGGGCGAAGATTTACCTCAAGCGGGATGAGCTGAACCACACCGGCGCCCACAAAATCAACAACGTGCTCGGGCAAATCCTGCTGGCGCGGCGTATGGGTAAAACCCGGATTATTGCCGAAACCGGCGCAGGGCAGCACGGGGTGGCGACGGCGACCGTTTGTGCGAAGTTCGGCCTTAAATGTGTGGTTTTCATGGGGAAAACCGATGTTGAACGCCAGTCGCCTAACGTGTTTCGCATGAAGCTGCTCGGGGCTGAAGTGATCCCCGTCACCGCTGGCCGTGGTACGCTGAAAGACGCGATGAATGAAGCGATGCGTGATTGGGTTACAAATGTGGACGAGACGTTTTATTGCATCGGCACGGTGGCTGGCCCACACCCATACCCCGCGATGGTACGCGATTTCCAGACCATCATCGGCAAGGAAACACGCTGGCAGCTTGAGGAGCAGGAGGGCCGTTTGCCCGATAGTCTTGTGGCGTGCATCGGCGGTGGCTCCAATGCCATGGGCCTGTTTCACCCGTTTTTAGATGACGAATCTGTGCGTATAATTGGCGTTGAGGCGGGGGGCCACGGGGTTGATGACCGCATGGAACACGCCGCCAGTATTTCCGGTGGTCGCCCCGGCGTGCTGCACGGCAACCGCACTTATTTGCTGCAAGACGAGGATGGCCAAATTCTGGAAGGCCACTCAATTTCGGCAGGGCTGGACTACCCCGGTATTGGGCCGGAGCATTCATGGCTGCATGATATTGGGCGGGTGGAATACGAATCCGTAACCGATGCCGAAGCGCTGGAAGCCTTCCAAACCCTTTGCGCTACCGAGGGCATCATCCCGGCGCTGGAAAGCTCCCACGCGATTGCCCACGCGGCTAAAATCGCGCCGGACCTGCCAAAAGACCACCTAATGGTGGTGAACCTAAGCGGGCGCGGTGATAAGGATATATTTGCCGTGGCCGAGCATCTCAAGGTCAAGCTATAACGCCATTCCGCCCTTGTCGAAATTGCTAAAGCCTGACAGTATACCGCCTTATAGAAGCCGATAACGGCTCAAAGGAGACAGGCAGTGGAATCGAGGCATTTTTTGCGCCGCCTTATCGCGGCGGTGATAGATATCATCCTGCTTAGCCAGCTCGTGTTTTATATGGTTGCGCCGTTTGCAGACGGAGGCCATGTGCGGCTGAGTGGCGGCATTTACCAATCTGTTTATTGCCAGACGGTGCCACTAACCCCCGAATCGCAGAGCTTTTTTGAAGACAAAGGCGTGAGTGCGCAGAATGGCAGCCTTTGTAAAGCCTACCAGAATGGTATTTTTGCAGGGTCAACGCTTTTGGTCAGCAGCCACACCAACGATCAGGGGGATATCGCGGATGACGCGGTGACCATTAATGTGGCGTTGGACGCGGCAGGGCAGCAAGTATCGCCTGTTTTTCCGGTTGCCTATTTGCAGCCGGTTTTGGTTTATCTGCTATTGGTGCTGCTAACGTTTTTGCTAAAAGGCCAAACAATAGGGAAAAAAATTACAAAAATTCGCGTGGTTACCGTAAATGGCGCGGCCCCTAACCTTCTGCAAGCGGGCCTGCGTGAAACACTCAAATTTGCGCCCGCGATCTTGCTGTTTTTAATCGGGGTATTCGCACCCGCCTACTCGCTGGAACAAGCGGTGCCACTGTTGCAAAAGGGCGAAAATATAGCGCTGGTGCTTGGATTTTTGGGCGCAGCAACCTTTATTTATATCCTGTGGTGGGTGGCGCCGATGCTGTGGTGGAACGGGGCGATGCCTTATGATCGGCTCGGTAAAACCAAACTCGTCCGCGCGCCTTAAGCCGTTTTCTATTGTAACCCAGCCAAAAAACGCTATGTAGAGCGTCTGCTACTGTTGCGGCGTTGTATTGGAGAGAGAAAATGGCGGATTATAAACTGGGCGATATCGTTGCCCTCACAGCGGGCTCGCCCCGCATGGCGATTGAAAGTGTTGAAGGCGATATGGTCTCAACGGTTTGGTGCAATGAAGGCACCATTCATCGCGATAGCTTTAACGCATTGTTGATCAAGAAATGGGAAGTCCGCGAAGGCGGCGGCTATAAAGGCGGCGGCGATCGTGGCGGCTACAAAGGTGGCGGCGATCGTGATCGCGGAGGCGACCGTGGCGGCTATAAAGGCGGCGACCGTGGTGGAGATCGTGGCGGCTATAAAGGCGGCGGCAAGCCTTATGGCGGAGACCGTGACGGCGGCGGCAAATCTTTTGGTGGCGGCGATGATCGTGGTGCGCCCAAAGGCAAGCCCGGCTGGGATGGCAAGCCACGCGAGAAGAAGTTCTTCCGCAAGGATTAAGCTGGCGCTTAGTTGAGATTGATGACCGCGTATTGGCTTTGCCGATGCGCGGTTTTTTTTGTGTCAGGCTTTTGGCACGCCACCCGCCAGCACCTCGTTAAACCAGCCAGTATCAATATTTCCGCCTGTCAGGATAACGCCGACGGCCTTGCCTTGCAACTGATCACGCTCTTGCATCAGGGCGGCGGTGGCGGCGGCGCCGGCGCCCTCGGCCACGTTATGGGTGGTGCGGAACAGCAGGCGGGTGGCATTGGCGATTTCCAGATCGCTGACAGACACGATCCGCTCGGCCCCGGCGGCGTAAATCTCGTAGGCTTCAGCGATAGGCACCCGCACAGCCATGCCATCGGCGAAGGTGGCGGTGGGGCCGGTTGCAATGAGCTTGCCCGCCTCAAACGAGAGCTTGGCAGTTTGCGCCGTATCGGCGACCACACCCACCACTTTGGTTTTTAGCCCCAGCGCGTTGCGGGCCAGTATAGTGCCGCAAATACCCGAGCCACAGCCGATGGGCACGTAAACCGTATCTAAGTGTGGGGCAGCGGCGAGCAGTTCAAAGGCATAGGTTGCGATGCCGCGCACCAGCTCAAGGTGGAAGGGCGGCACCGGGTGCCAGCCGTCGCGTTCGGCCACGCGCATGGCTTCGTCCTTTGCCTCTTCAAAGTCATTACCAAACTCGGTGAGCTGACCACCAAAAGCTTGCATGGCAGCGTTTTTCTCAACCGAATTCCCGCGGGGCACATAGATATGTGCGGCTAAGCCCGCCGCCGTAGCCGCCCGCGCTTGGCTTTGCCCGTGATTGCCCCGCGTGGCGGTGATTATCCCGCGTGCCTCGGGGGTTTCGCGCTTCAGCCAATCGATAAAAGTGATTCCGCCGCGCACCTTAAAGGCCCCCGTTGGGCCGTGGTTTTCGTGCTTTACCCATACCTCGCAGCCAAGCTCTTGCCCGAGCATAGGCCACGCGTATTGCGGAGTGGCCGGCATATGGCGGTAAACCAATGCAGCGGCGGCTTCGATTTCAGGTTTGGTAAGCATTACGGGGCCTTTCTTTGCGCGAGAATCTAGCTTCGCCCAGAGGCTTTCGCAAGGCCGATGCGCGGCATACTGCGCGTTTTACGTAGCGTCACTGTGGAAAAGATGAGAATAGGCCCTATATACAAAGCATATTATAACTTTTATGGAATATTCCGATGGCCGCCACCGATATTAAAATCACCGAAATCATGTATGATCCGGTCAATACCCTTCCCGACAATAATTATGA
This sequence comes from Alphaproteobacteria bacterium, assembly GCA_024279075.1. GTDB lineage: Bacteria > Pseudomonadota > Alphaproteobacteria > Rhodobacterales > Rhodobacteraceae > UBA3077. Next base: position 3,914 of record JAJRRX010000396.1, read on the forward strand.
GTGGGTAGAGGTTCAGAATACTGGTTCTAGTGCGATTGCCATGAACGGGTGGAAATTGGATGACTCCGTCACTGGTGGTGCTGCCGGAACCATTCCAAATACCACGCTCAATCCGGGTGACATCGCAATTTTTTATAATAACAATATCACGGAAGCCCAGTTTATAGCGGCATTTAATCCGGCCCCCGGCACGATCCTTATCCCTGTGACCGGATGGCGGCCGCTCAATAATTCTGGCGGAGATGCGGTAAATATTTTTGATAGCACCAATGCGGTTGTAGATTCAGTCGCTTATACGGATGACGCAAGCCCGGGGCAGTCCCTTAATTATACGGCCAGTGGCATTTATGAGGGGGCAGGGGTCCCGGACCCGGGGGTTGTTTGTTTCACTGCTGGCAGTCTTATTGACACCGAGCGCGGCCCATGCCGGATTGAGGATTTGCAGATCGGCGACCGTGTGCGCACGCTGGACCACGGCTTGCAAGCCCTGCGCTGGGTTGGGCGGCGGGTGGTCTCGGCGGCAGAGCAACGGCGCTATCCGGCGCTTTGCCCTGTAGAGATCGAGCAAGGTGCGTTAGGACCACAAACACCGCTGCGCCGCACGCGGGTTTCGCCGCAGCACCGCCTATTGGTTGCTAGCGCGGCGACTGACGCTTTGTTTGGCCAGCCGCGTATGCTCTGTTCGGCCATTTCGCTTGTGGGGCGGCGCGGCATTCGCCAGCTTCCGCCCGCAGAGGCGGTAGAATATATCCATATTCTGTTTGACCAACACGAGGTGGTTTTTGTCGATGGCCAAGCAAGTGAGAGCTTTTTCCCGAGCCAAGATGGCATAAAGGCGCTTTCGCCCCTTGCCCGCGACGAGCTTTTTACGCTATTTCCGGAGTTGGAAAGCGTGGCTTTTCCTGTCGCCTATCCGGTGATGTCCGCTTCGGAGGCTGCGCTGCTTAACCTATAAGGGCGTGCCATGAACCTGTTTAGCGATTTTGCCAAGGCGCTCAGCCAGTTGTCGGACCCGAAGTTTCTGTGGATTTTGATAAAGGCCGTGGGGCTAAGTGCAGTGCTGTTTGGCGGGGCCTATTTCGGGATTATCTGGCTGGCGGTTACGGTTTTGCCGGGGTCGATCACGCTGCCATGGCTCGGCACCATTCCTATCGGCGATTGGTTCAGCGCGGTGGCTTTTACCGGCGCGCTTGTTATGGCCGTATTTTTGATGTTTCCGGTCGCAGCGGTGTTTCTCGGGTTTTTCCTTGAGGACATAGCCGATGCGGTGGAGACGAAGTATTACCCGCACCTGCCCAAAGTGTCGCCGATGAGCTTTGGCGCGGCTATGGGCGAGGCGCTGCGGTTTTTGATGATCATGATCATTGCCAACCTCTTTGCCTTGTTCATCTATTTCGCCTCGACCCTGTTGGCTCCGGTGATATTTTATATCGTCAATGGCTTCTTGCTTGGGCGCGAATACTTCCAGCTCGTCGCCGCGCGGCGGCTCGGGGCTAAGGCGGCGCGTAAGCTGCGCAAAGCGCACCGTTGGGAAATATGGTTTGCCGGTATTCTGATGGCTGTGCCGCTATCCATTCCGGTGGTCAATTTGCTGGTGCCGCTGTTGGGGGTGGCCACATTCACCCACCAGTTTCATCGGCTGAATAAGTAGCGGCTTAAGCGCCCCTTGGCAGGGCTTTTAGCTACAAAAAAGGCCAGCCCCAAGAGGCTGGCCTTCTGGCAGTCATGCAATAGCGCTTTACTCTTCAGCAGCGCCTTCTTCGGCCTCTGGAGCGCCTGCTTCACCCTCGGTGCTATCTTCATCTTCATCGTCCAGATCAACGGTCTTTGGTGCGCCGATATTGGCGATCACAAAGTCACGATCGGTGATCATGGTGCGCGCGCCTTCTGGCAGCGTGATGTCTGACATGTGGATGGTATCGCCGATTTCCACTTCCAACAGGTCCACTTCGAGGTGGTCTGGAATGTTGCCAGCGGTCACTTTCAGCTCAACCTCGTTACGCACAACAACCAGTGTGCCACCTTTTTTGAGGCCCGCAGACTCTTCTTCATTAATGAAGTTCACAGGGATCATCAGGTTAATACGGGATTTGCTGCTCAAGCGCAGAAAGTCCACGTGGATCGGCAGGTCTTTGACCACATCGCGCTGAACGCCACGGCAGATAACGCGCTCGTCTTTGCCGTCGATCTTCAGGGTCAGAAGGGTGCTCAAGAAACCACCAGCTTTCAGCATTTTGAACAGCTCGTTGAACTTGAGGTTAATCGCGGTTGGCTCTTCGCCGCCGCCATATACGATGCCAGGTACGAGGTTTTCACGGCGTGCTGCGCGGGCGGCCCCCTTGCCGGTTCCTGCGCGTGCTGTGGCGTTGAGGTTTACATTCTCAGCCATGTTTATATCTCCAAAGTTAGGGCGGCGATCCTCCAAGGGTGTAAGCGCCGCGTGAAGGCCTGCCTATACGGCAGTTTTAGCCGAAAGGAAAGAGGGAAAGTAGGTTTGACGAGGGGCTGTAAAAGCAATATCGGTATGCAAGGGTTCACAAAAGAGGTTTCACCATGCCGACCATCACCTGTATTGAGGATTTGCGCCTGATTGCCAAGCGCCGCGTGCCCAAAATGTTTTATGATTACGCTGATAGCGGGTCATGGACGGAAGGCACATATCGGGCGAATAGCTCGGATTTTGACCGGATAAAATTGCGGCAAAAAGTGGCGGTGAATATGGAGAACCGCAGCTTGGCCACGCAGATGATCGGGCAAGATGTATCCATGCCCGTGGCGCTGGCCCCGACGGGGCTTACCGGCATGCAATGCGCTGATGGCGAGATTAAAGCGGCGAAAGCGGCGGAGGCTTTTGGCGTGCCGTTTGTGCTTTCCACCATGTCGATTTGCTCGATTGAGGACGTGGCGGCGGCGACCACCAAGCCGTTTTGGTTCCAGCTTTATGTGATGCGCGATAAGGATTATCTCGGGCGTTTGATTGACCGGGCCAAGGCGGCGGGCTGCTCGGCGCTGGTGCTAACGCTTGATCTGCAAATCATCGGCCAGCGGCACAAAGATGTGAAAAACGGGCTGTCAGCCCCGCCCAAGCCAACCCTAGCCAATATCCTCAACATGGCCACAAAGCTGCGCTGGGGGCTGGGTATGCTGGGCACCAAGCGGCACGGGTTTGGCAATATTGTCGGCCATGTGGAGGGGGTTGGGAATGTCGGCAACCTTGCGGAATGGACCAACAAGCAATTTGACCCGGCGCTGAGTTGGGATGATGTTGCGTGGATCAAAGAGCGCTGGGGCGGCAAGTTGATTATCAAAGGCATTTTGGATGCAGATGACGCCCGCCTTGCGGTGAAATCCGGTGCGGATGCGATAATTGTATCCAACCATGGTGGGCGGCAGCTAGATGGCGCGGTGTCAGCGATTGAGATTTTGCCAGAGATTATTGATGCGGTGGGCAGCGAGATCGAGGTTCATATGGATAGCGGTATTCGCTCGGGGCAAGACGTGCTGAAGGCTTTGGCGCTGGGGGCTAAAGGCACCTATATTGGGCGAGCTTTCCTTTACGGGCTTGGCGCGATGGGCGAGGAGGGCGTGACCAAAGTGCTTGAGATTATTCACAAAGAGCTGGACCTGACCATGGCCTTTTGTGGCCATCGGGAAGTGGAGGATTTGAGTCGGGAAAACCTGATAAGGGCGGACCATGTGATGAATGCCTATTTGCGTTAACAAAGGTGCGTTGGGGGCCGTGCACCCTACCTGAGCGGCCCGCGGCTAGCCGAATATAAAATCCTCTTGCGCCCATGTGCTTGGGTCAATCGGCTGGCCATCAAACGAGGTGATCCAGAGCTTTTCTTCGCCGATGATGATGACAGCGCCATCCAAGCGGCTGCGGATTTCGAGATCGAGATACGAGTAAAGAAAATCGTAATCCGTAAAGTCCAGCCGATCAGTTCCTAATTTGAAATCGGTAATCACATCGCGGCGGCCATCGGCGATAAACTCAAAAATATCCGCACCGCTGCCACCGGTTAGCACATCGCGGCCACGGCCATCTACCAGCCTGTCATTGCCCAACCCACCATCTAGAATATCATTATGGCCCCTGCCAAAAATGGTGTCGCCGCCATTGGTGCCAGTGATGGTATCATTGGCGGTGCCACCCATAAATGTCTGGCCCGTATTGAGAGTCAGCTCAAATTCAGTGAAACCATGCTCAGCGGGGGACGACACAAAAACCAATATTTTAGCGCCAATGATTTCCACCTTGATGTCTGATATATTGGTCAGCGTGGTGGTGAACTCATCCGCGACCACGCCAAGCAAGTTCAGCCGCCCTCGGTAGGTTAACTCAAACAGCGTTAGCCCATCATCAGAGCCTGCTGCGAGCACAAAAGTGCGGCCATTTTGCTCAAAAACCTCCAGCGCTGAAATGCGGGCAAAACGGGTTTCTGATTTATCAACCAGGCTTTCCACCAAGTTGAGCTTGCCGCCCTGAGATACCCGAAACACCATCAGGGTATCGGTTTCAGCTGAGCCAACCAGCAAAAAGGCGCGCTCACCGATTTGCGCAGTCTGTAAAGTGGAGATGGCATTAAACCCCACCAAGCCGGGCGTTAGGTAAAACCTGTTGGTCAGTGCGCCACCTATGCCAACTTCAAAAACCGTTATCCCCGCATCAAAGGCCGAGGCCACAAAAAGGAAATCATGCCCCTTGAGGCGCGATGATTGCAGGGCAGAAATATCACCAAGGGAAACCGAGGCGGTGTCACTAATGTGGGTCGGCGTTGTGAGCGCACCTCCGGTTGAAATCACGTATCTGTCCATGCCCGCGCTGGCATTGGCGGTAAAAAGATAACTGTTTGAACCAATGTTCACCACCTCTGTCATCGTCATGCGCGCGGTGTTGGCATTGGTCAGGGTTTGGGTGGCGGTAAAGCTGCCCGTTGGGTCGAGCTTAAAAACCGAAAGGTTGTCATCATACCGCCCCGAGGGCACGATGAAAGCCTCGCCCTCAAACATAAATGCATCCACATAGCGCACATTCTGGGTGCCTGTGTTGGCACTAAAAAACACGTCATCAGCCGCCACAAGGCTACCATCAGCCAAAATCTCGAAGCTCGAAAGCCCGCCATCCGCTTCGCCCGCCGCGATTAAAAACCGCCGCGGGCCAATACTTATAATATCAAGGCTAGACAGCCCCATCAGCTGGCGCGCGGCTGTATCCAGCCACGTGCCAAGCCACGCAAAACCCAATTGCATGTACCCACTCCACTTGTTCCCAAAACAAGCATTGCGGGTGGCGGGTTAACGAGGCCTGAAATTAACCAATGTGTGACCTAGGTATTAAACAGAAAATGCAACACATCTCCGTCTTTCACCACATAGGTCTTGCCCTCGGCGCGCATTTTGCCCGCCTCTTTGGCACCTTGCTCGCCGCCAAATTCGATGAAGTCATCATATGCGATGGTCTCGCCGCGAATAAAGCCACGCTCAAAATCGCCGTGGATCACGCCAGCGGCCTGCGGGGCCATTGTGCCCTTGTGGATGGTCCAAGCGCGGGCTTCTTTTGGGCCAACGGTGAAATAGGTTTCAAGTTGCAGGAGCGTATAGCCTGCCTTGATAAGCCGGTCCAAGCCTGCCTCGTGCAGCCCCATTTCCTCAAGAAACATTGAGGCTTCCTCGGCATCAAGCTGGCTGATCTCTTCTTCAATCGCGGCTGAAATCACCACGCTGGCCGCGCCTTGTTCCGCTGCCATTTTCGCCACGGCTTCGGAATGGGCATTGCCGGAAGCGGCGTTTTCTTCCTCGACATTGCACACATAAAGCACCGGCTTGGCGCTGAGAAGTTGCAACATATTCCATGCTTTTTCCTCGTCTTCCACGCGTTCAACGGTGCGGGCAGGCTTGTCATTCTCAATCGCATCCTTGGCGCGCAGCAGCAGATCATTTTGCTCTACAGCGTCTTTATCTCCGCCCCGAATTTTGCGGCTAAGGTTAACAAGGCG
>JAJRRX010000397.1 GCA_024279075.1 Alphaproteobacteria bacterium
CGGCTTTAGTGGCGGCTATGGGCGCACATCAACCGGGCTTTATTGCACCGCGATTTCGGGCGAAGGCTTGAAAATGGAGCGGGATTATAAGGGCGATAGCCGGACTTTTGCCGCTGATATGATGGATGCTGATGAGGTTGGTCGCATCGCGGGCGAGCGGGCTGTGGCGCTGATCGGCGCAAGCCAGCCGCCAACGGGTGCCTTTCCAGTTTTATTTGATGAGCGCGTGAGCTCAACCCTGATTGGCCACTTGATGGCGGCGATCAATGGCCGCTCGGTGGCGCGCGGCGTGAGTTGGCTAAAGGAGGCTTTAGGCGAGCGAGTGTTGCCTGATGGGATGGATCTAATCGAAAATCCTTTCAGGACGCGCGTTGGTGGCTCCAAGCCGTTTGATGGCGAAGGGCTGGCGGTTTCCAAGCGGGCCTGGATCAAAGATGGCGTGCTGACGGGCTGGGTTCTGGACCTTGCCTCATCGCGCCAGCTGGGCATGGAGAGCACGGGGAATGCCGCGCGCGGGGCAAGCTCTGCGCCTAGCCCGAGTGTGGGTAACCTAACACTGACGTCAGGCGAAAAAAGCCGCGAGGAGCTGATTGCAGAAATGGGAACAGGGCTGATTGTGACCTCGATGATCGGGTCGAGCGTGAACCCTAATACAGGCGAATATTCGCGCGGGGCTTCGGGCTTTTGGGTGGAAAACGGCGAGATAATTAGGCCGGTAAACGAGTGCACGGTGGCAGGGAACTTGCGAGAAATGCTGGGAAGCATGGTGGCGGCGAATGACGGTGAGGCGCATCTTTCAAGGGTGGTGCCAAGCCTGTTGGTGGAAGGGCTGACCATTGCGGGCAGCTGATCTAACGCTATTAGTGCAGGCAGGCCAAGCGGCAGGCGAGATCGCCAAGCGCCACTTTAAGGCCGAGCCGGAAGTTTGGGATAAGGGCAACGGGCAAGGGCCTGTAACCGAGGCCGACCTTGAGATCGACCGGATGTTAAAGGCCGAGCTGCTGGCGGCGCGGCCAGACTATGGCTGGCTTTCGGAGGAAAGCGAAGATGGCACGGCGCGGCTGGAAACCGAGCGGGTGTTTATTGTTGATCCGATTGATGGCACGCGGGCGTTTATCAATGGCGAAAAGACCTTTTCCCACGCGCTGGCAGTGGTTGAAAACAGCAAGGTTGTGGCCGCTGTGGTGCATGTGCCGATGTTGGAGCGGACCTACACGGCCAGCTTTGGGGGCGGTGCGCAGTGCAATGGAGTGGCCATTAACGTGAGCCAAAAGACGGAGATGGACGGGGCGACAGTGCTAACCCGCAAGCCCGACCTAAAGCCAGAGCACTGGCTGGCTCCGCATCGGATGCAGCATAATTTCCGGCCTTCATTGGCTTATCGCTTGTGTCTTGTGGCCCAAGGGCGATTTGATGCCATGCTTACCTTGCGGCCCGCATGGGAGTGGGACGTGGCAGCGGGAGACCTGATTGTCCGGGAAGCCAGCGGGGCCGTAACCACCACGGCAGGCAACCCAACGCGCTACAATAACCGCCTGCCCAAGCTGGCGGGCATGATTGCGGGGCCAGCAAAACTGGTGGAAAATATCAGCAAAGCCTTGCAGCCTGCGGCAAAACGCCCTATCGCGGGCTTGATCATTCCTGAA
>JAJRRX010000398.1 GCA_024279075.1 Alphaproteobacteria bacterium
GGTGCCCAGGAGAAGACTCGAACTTCCACATCCTTGCGAATACTAGCACCTGAAGCTAGCGCGTCTACCAATTCCGCCACCTGGGCAGGTGTGTTGGTGCGCCGTGAGTATACCCGAGGCGCGGGGGTGTCAACGGGATTGCAGGGGAAAATAGGGGGAAATTTAAAAAAAAATAGCCGTGCAGGCAAGCAGACCGGATTCTGCCTTGTCGGAGCATAGCGGGCGCGGTATGTAAGGGGCGAACATTTTGTTGGAGGTTTCCATGTCCACTCCCCCTCTCGTGACTATTTTTGGCGGCTCCGGCTTTGTCGGGCGCTATATTACCCAGCGCATGGCGCAGGCGGGGTGGCGGGTGCGGGTGGCTGTGCGGCGGCCCAACGAGGCCATGCAGGTGCTGCCTTACGGCGAGGTTGGCCAAGTGGCGCTGGTGCAGGCCAATGTGCGCGATACGGACTCAACCCGCGCCGCGATTAAAGGCGCGGATGCGGTGGTAAATTGTGTGGGTATTATAGCCGAAAACAGCCGCCAAAAGTTTAATGACGTAAATTGCGAAGCCGCAGCGCGAATCGCGCGGTTGGCCGCTGAAGAGGGTGTAGGCAAACTGGTGCACCTATCTGCGCTGGCGGCTGATGCGGAATCCGAGAGCGAATATGCCCGCAGCAAGGCCAAGGGCGAGGCGGATGTGCTTAAAAACTTCCCCGATGCCACAATTTTGCGCCCTTCGATTATTTTTGGCACAGAAGACCAGTTTTTCAACATGTTCGGCACCATGTCGCGTTACTTTCCGGTGCTACCGATTGTGGGCGCTGAAAGCAAAATGCAGCCGGTTTATGTGGATGACGTGGCGGCGGCGGCCGAGGCAGCACTTTTGGGCGATGCTACCGGCATTTATGAGCTGGGCGGGCCGGATGTAGAGGATATGCGCACGCTAATGCAGCGCTTGCTCCGTGCGGTGCGGCGTGATCGTTTTATCGTCAATATTCCGTTTGGCATGGCGCGGATCAACGCGTTTTTCATCGAAATCTGGCATAAGTTCAGCCTTGGCATCGTGCCATTGGTGCTCACGCGTGATCAGGTGAAGCTGCTAAAGGTGGATAATGTGGTTTCTGATGGCGCGGCGGGCTTTGCCACACTGGGCCTTAAACCAACGGCGATGGAGGCGGTTCTGGATAGCTATCTCTACCGTTTCCGCCCGCAGGGGCAGTATACAGACCTAACCAATTCGGCCAAAAACCTGCGCGGATAGGTCCGACTTAGTACCTATAATCCAACTAGGTGCGACGATTTTGCTCTCAATAGGCCTGAATTTTTAATAATAGGTCAGCATATATGCCTTTTATCTTCGTCGTGGCTGCGCTAAACAGCTTCTTCAAGTGATAAATTTCCGGAGCTGACCATGGCCAAACAACCAATGCTAAAATTTGTGGATGTTGCGCGGGATATGCCCGCCAAGCGCGAACCCAAGGCCCGCGCACAGGATTACCACGAGATTTACGCCGAGTTTGCCGCTGAAAAAGCCGCCGAGCAGGCCAGCCGTTGCAGCCAATGCGGCGTGCCGTTTTGCCAAACCCATTGCCCGCTACAAAATAACATCCCCGACTGGCTCAACCGCACC
>JAJRRX010000399.1 GCA_024279075.1 Alphaproteobacteria bacterium
CAGGGTGCGCAGGTGCGGTGGGTCTTCTTTAGGGGCATCCATGGCCGACTCCGACATTATTGATATTCACCTCGGTGATACATTGCCCAAGCGCTTAGATAAAGCCCTAGCGCAAGCCGTGCCAGAGGGGGTGACCCTTTCGCGCGCCCGCATTCAGGCGCTGATTGTGGCGGGGCAAGTGAGCTGTGAAGGCGAGACTGTGCGTAGCATTAAGGCGGTGCCCGAGGTCGGCCAAGTGTGGCACGTGGCGCTGCCCGTGGCGGTGGAACTGGAGGCCGAGGCCGAGGATATTCCGATAGAGGTGGTGTATGAGGATGCCCATCTGATTGTGGTGAACAAGCCTGCGGGCATGGTGGTGCATCCGGCACCGGGCTCGGAAACAGGCACTTTGGTAAACGCGCTTCTGCACCATTGCGGCGATAGCTTGTCGGGCATTGGTGGGCAAAAGAGGCCCGGGATCGTCCATAGAATTGATAAAGATACCAGTGGCTTGCTGGTGGTGGCTAAATCAGATGCTGCCCACCAAGGGCTGGCGGCGCAATTTGCTGACCATTCGATGGAGCGGGCGTATTTGGCCATATGCTGGGGCCACCCCAGCGCCATGGACCCGCGCTTGAAGGGCATAAACGGTGTGCGCTTTGAGGCGGGGAATGTGGTGCGGGTATCTGGCAATATCGCGCGGCACCGCACCGACCGCAAGCGCATGACGGTGGTGAAAGACAGTGGCAAACACGCGATTACGCGGCTGAGATCAGAGGAAACTTTTGGGCCTGAAATGAAGCCCGTGGCCACGCTGGTGCGCTGCTGGCTAGAAACGGGGCGCACCCACCAAATTCGCGCTCATATATCCTATATCGGCCATGCGCTGGTGGGCGACCAAACTTATGGCGGCAAGCGGGCGATCCCGAAAGATGCGCTGGGGCCGGATGCAGCGGAGGCTTTGCGGAGCTTTCACAGGCAGGCGCTGCATGCGGCAACGCTGGGATTTGTGCATCCGGTTACTGCGGAAACCTTGCGGTTTGAAGCGGCTTTGCCGGATGATATGGCCGCGCTTACGGCTGTGTTGGCAGAGTAGGCGCTACATGAGCTCTTTTCGCCCTTCGCCAAACCTTTACGCCATTCCCTTTGCTGCGCTACTGCTGCTACCCGCGTTTTCGGCAATGGCGAACCTGCTGACAGGCGCTCCGGCAGGCACTTACGGCACCGTTCTTTCCAGAGAATTCCTGTGGAAATCCCTCGGCGTTATTTTTGTGGCCCTGCAATGGGCGCATTTCTCGGGCGCTTCTTTTACACGGCCACGAATGCCAAACACAGATGCAATTTTGCTTGGCGCATTGCTTGCCCTTAGCCTGATAACAAGCAGTTTGGTGGCGCTTAACCCGTGGCTATCGCTGCAACAATCTTTTGTATTGCTGCTTACGTTTTTGGTTGGTTATTGCGCCTATTGGGGGTTTTTGCACCTGCGCGGGGCCTATAGCAATGCTGCCTATTTTGCGGCCATAATCGGCATAGTTCTTCATATCCCTTTTGTTTTTCTGGCGTTATATTTAAATTGGGATGTAAGCGACTATCCGTGGGCCATCGGCATTCCTGGCTTGCGCGGCATTCGGCCATATAATTACCTGCTAGAAGTCGGAATTGCGGTGGGCCTTGGGATGCTGGTTTTTAACACCGCACAAAAACCATTGATGCAGGCCTTTTTGCTGTTGGCAATCACCTTTTGCTTCATGATGCAGTTTTGGAGCGGCGGGCGCGGGGGGCTTTTATCCCTCGGCATAGCGCTTTTGCTTGTGTCTTTTATGTTTCCTCACAAGGCCAAACTTCTGCTTGGCTATACGTTCGCCACGGCGCTGCTTGGGTTGGGTCTGTCTGCTTTTATCTGGGTGCCGCCGGCCGCGGGTTACGGCATGGTGCAAATGTTTGAGCGCTCGCTGCAA
>JAJRRX010000400.1 GCA_024279075.1 Alphaproteobacteria bacterium
CCCCGCCGGCACCACAACTTCCTTAACGATGTATTTAATAAAGTCAGCAAAGCTTTGCAGCAGCCCAAACATGCCCACCATATTTGGCCCTTTGCGCATTTGCACAGCGGCCCAGATTTTGCGGTCAGCATACATGAGGAAGGCCAGCGCCACGAGGATCAGGACGATCACGAGCAAAGATTGCCCGAGGATCACCAGAAACGTGCCAAAGTAGAAGCCAAAAACGTCTGTCATAAACTCCATAGGCCTACTCCGCCGCCATTTTCGCGCTCAAAGCGCTCTTGCTGACTTCTGCCATAATTCCGGAGGCGCGCGCAATCGGATTTGTCAGATAATAGTCAGAAATTGCATACTTTAGGATACCCTTGCCCAGAGGCTTAACCTCTGCCGCTTTCCAGTCGTTCTCCGGCACGCTATCCAGCGCCGCAAGGTGCGAGTGCGCCTCAAACATCGCCTTGCGCAGGTCCGCAAGGCTGTTAAACGGCAGGTCCGCCCCCAAAGCACTTGAAAGCGCCCTGATAATCGCCCAACCTTCGCGCGCCTCGCCGGGAGGGAACGCCGCCCGCTGCGCCAACTGTGGCCGCCCTTCGGTGTTGACAAAGATCGCCGATTCCTCGGTGTAAGCAGCGGCAGGCAATATCACATCCGCCCGATGCGCGCCTCTGTCGCCGTGCGACCCCTGATAAATCACAAACGGCCCTGCATCAATATCCAGCTCGTCCGCCCCGAGGTTATAGATCACCTCGGCCCCATCAAGCGCGTTAATCATCCCGCCCTCGGTAGCAAAGCCCACATCCATGCCGCCCACGCGGGCAGCCGCCGTATGCAGCACCATGAACTTGGAATTGGTGTTTTCAACCAGCTTTTTGGCGGCCTCAAGCACCGCTTCCCCGTCCTTATCTGTGAGCGCGCCCTGCCCGATAATCACCACCGTGTTCATATCCTTAGCCGCGCCAATATCTTTGCCCGCCAGCATCTCCAGCGCCTCGCGGCCCTCGCCAATATGGGCATATTTATACGTTAAATCAACAGCTTCGCCCACAAGGCCCACTTGCGCGCCTCGTGCCCATGCCGCCCGAATACGGGCATTCAGCACCGGAGCCTCGTCGCGCGGATTGGTGCCAATTAGCTGGATCATCTGCGCAGTATCAAGGTCAGCAATCGTTGCGGTGCCAACATAGCCAGCCCTGTCCCCAATCGGCAAATATGCCCCGTCCACGCGGCACTCCACATTGCCACCCGCGCCGCCGATCAACGCTTTCAACGCATACATCGCCTCGGTGCTGGCCAGATCACCGGCAATCGCAGCCACTTTCTTGCCGTCAACCGCATCTACAATCGCCGCCATCGCCTCGTCCCAGCTTGCCTTTTTCAGCTTGCCGTTCACCCGCACATAGGGGGTGTCCAGCCGTTGCCGCGCGAGGCCATCCCAGATAAACCGGCCTTTGTCAGACAGCCACTCCTCGTTCACCGCGTCATGATTACGCGGCACAATCCGCTTCACTTCGCGGCCTTTAGTGTCCACCCGAATGTTGCTCCCCAGAGCATCCATCACGTCAATGGTTTCGGTTTTCCGCAGCTCCCAAGGCCGCGCCGTAAAGGCATAGGGCTTGGAGGTGAGTGCTCCAACAGGGCACAAATCAATGATATTGCCCTGCAAATTGCTGTCGAGCGTCGCGTTCAAATACGTGGTAATCTCCGCATCTTCCCCGCGCCCCGTCTGGCCCATGGTCATAATCCCCGCCACTTCCGAGGTAAACCGAACGCAGCGCGTGCAGGAAATACACCGTGTCATGGTCGTCGCCACCAGCGGCCCAAGGTCTAGGTCTGTCATCGAGCGCTTGGCCTCGCGGGTCCGCGAAAAGTCCACCCCGTAAGCCATGGCCTGATCCTGCAAATCGCACTCGCCGCCTTGGTCACAAATCGGGCAATCCAGCGGGTGGTTGAGCAGCAAAAACTCCATCACGCCTTCGCGCGCCTTCTTCACCATCGGCGATTTGGTTTTCACCACCGGCGGCTGCCCTTCCGGCCCGGGCCTAAGGTCCCGCACCTGCATCGCACAGCTTGCCGCTGGCTTGGGCGGGCCTCCCACGACCTCCACCAAACACATCCGGCAGTTGCCCGCGATGCTCAGACGCTCATGGTAACAAAAGCGCGGAATTTCGATGCCCGCAACTTCCGCCGCTTGCAGAATGGTCATCGCCCCATCCACTTCCACTTCATTGCCATCAATGACGATTTTTTTCAGGTCGCTCATCTTTATATTGCCTCCAGCAATGCCGCATCTGGGTCGTTCTCTACGATACAATCCCATACTATTCTAAAATCTAGCCAGCCTGTTGTGCTGTCTTTTTCGTCGCAATGTCCAATAATCCACGCGGGTGTTTTATCTTGTGTCAAAAGGTTTCGCCAATTAAAAATCGAAATTCCCATGGCAATAATTTTAACCCCGTCATCGTCTATCAAGCCGTTTAAACGCAAATATTTACGCACCAGCCGCACATCGTGCATATAATCAACCCTGCAGGTTGGCTGCACGCCCAGTGCCTCTACTTGCGCACAAAAATCTTGCGCCGTGGCCTGCGCCTGTGCGCCGCCTGCTACGCCCAGTGGCAAAAGGGTTAATATGAGGATCAGGTGTTTCATGTTATGGTCAGGGTTACTCGCTTACTCCGCCGCTACCGCGCTCACACGGCCCGTTTTCTGATATTTAATCCGGTCTTCGATTTCATTCCTGAAATGCCGCACGAGGCCTTGGATAGGCCATGCCGCGGCATCGCCCAGCGCGCAAATCGTGTGGCCTTCCACTTGCTTGGTCACGTCCAGCAACATGTCGATCTCTTCAAGCTCGGCCTCGCCTGTCACCAAACGGTCCATCACCCGCATCATCCAGCCGGTGCCTTCGCGGCACGGTGTGCATTGGCCGCAGCTTTCGTGCTTATAGAATTTGCTCAAGCGCCAAATAGCCTTTATCACATCGGTGCTTTGGTCCATCACAATCACCGCCGCCGTGCCAAGCCCCGAGCGCTGCTCGCGCAGCCAGTCAAAATCCATGATCGCGTCATTACAAATATCCGCTGGCAAAAGCGGCACAGATGAGCCACCCGGGATAACCGCTTTCAGGTTTTTCCAGCCGCCGCGCACCCCGCCGCAATGCTTATCAAGCAGCTCCCGCAGCGGGATAGACATTTCCTCTTCCACCACACAAGGGTTGACCACATGGCCCGAAATGCCAAAAAGTTTGGTGCCCGCATTGTTAGGCCGCCCCATGGAGGCAAACCACTCCGCCCCACGGCGCAAAATCGTTGGCACCACCGCAATGCTTTCCACGTTATTCACCGTGGTCGGCGCGCCGTAAAGTCCAACCCCCGCCGGAAATGGCGGCTTCATGCGCGGCATCCCCTTGCGGCCCTCAAGGCTCTCCAAAAGCGCGGTTTCCTCACCGCAAATATACGCCCCCGCGCCGTGCACGAGATAAAGGTCAAAATCCCAGCCCGAGCCCGCCGCGTTCTTCCCTAGAAAGCCCGCGTCATATGCCTCGTCAATCGCCCGTTGCAGCGCCTCTTTCTCACGGATAAACTCGCCACGGATATAGATATAGCCCGCATTCGCCCCCATGCCAAAGCCAGCAATCAGGCAGCCCTCCACCAGCGTGTGCGGGTCATGCCGCATAATCTCGCGGTCCTTACAGGTGCCGGGCTCTGATTCATCCGCATTCACCACCAAATAGCTTGGCCGCCCGTCAGATTCCTTCGGCATAAACGACCATTTCAAGCCTGTCGGAAAGCCCGCCCCGCCGCGCCCGCGCAGGCCCGAGGCCTTCACTTGCTCGACAATCCAGTCCCGCCCGTTTTTAATGTAATCACCGGTGCCATCCCACGCCCCGCGCGCCATAGCGCCCTTGATTGAGCGATCTTCCATCCCGTAAAGGTTGGTGAAAATCCGGTCCTGATCTTTGAGCATCTTACTCTCCGTCTTGTTGGCGCGCACGCCAAACTCTAAACAATGTTATCATCGCAAAGGCAAAACCCGCCATTGCGATCAAATCAAACAAAAAAGCGTAGCGCACCGGAAGGCCCAGCTGCCCGCCCAGCCAAGAGCCGCCCATAAGCACCACAACCGAGGCCAGCATCACATAAGATGCCAGCTTGGTTTGCTTTTGTTCAGCCTTTTTACTGCTCACGATGCGTTATCCTTTTGTGTTTGGCGGGGCTATGCGCCCCGTCGTTTATTTTGCAAAATCTTTGGCTTGATCAACCCAGTTATCGCGGCTCACGCGGCCCTTGAAGCTCACCAAATGGTTATCTGCCCAATAAACCTCTTCCGTTGTCCAACTTGCGATCTGGTCAAAGTGGAACACCCCTGCGGCGTTCAGCTCTTTTTCCAACTTTGGCCCAATGCCTTTGATTTGCTTAAGGTCATCCGCCTTGCCGCCGCGCGCTTCGGTCAAAAGCTCTGGCTTGGCCTCGCCTTCGCCCACTTCGCCTTCATGCGCATGCTCATCTTCGGCTTTGGCATCGGCCTTTGCCTTGTCTGCTTTGGCTTTGGCGGCGCTTTTGGCTTTTGCCGCTGTGGCATCGGCTTTCGCTTTCTTGTCAGCTGCAGCCTTGGCTTTAACTGCCTTTGCATCGGCATCCACCTTGGCTTTGGCATCTTTAGCTGCCTTTGCCGCCGCGTCTGCCTTGGCTTTGGCATCTTCAGCGGCTTTTGCTGCCTCTGCATCCGCCTTGGCTTTGGCCGCCGCAGCCTCCGCTGCGCCATCATCCACGGCCGCTGTAGCCGGAGCCGCGCCACCCATTTCTGCGCGCGCCAAATCTACCGCGCGCATATCTACACCGCCACGGCCCACGGTGCGGGTTTTGCACATAAAAAACGCAATGATCAGCCCAATCAGCAGCGCCACCACAAAAATTACAATCGCCCCGGGCCAGAAATCCACGAAAACCAATGAGAGCCCGCCAATGATCAGCGCGACTATCAGCGCCCAGAGGCCGCCTGTCAAAATACACTCATTGTCTGTCGAATAGTGCTTACTCATGTTTTTCTCTCCCTATTGATGGCTCAAATACCCTCTTTTAAGTCGCCAGCTCTTTGGCTTGGCTTACCCAGTTATCTCGGCTGATCCGGCCTTTAAAGCCGTCGAGCAGGTTGTCATCCGCCCACGCCACTTCTTTGGCGCTCCAGCTTGCAATTTGGCTAAAGTGGTATACCCCAGCGCCATTGAGTTCCTTCTCCAGCTTTGGCCCCACACCCTTGATTTTTTTGAGGTCATCCGGCGCACCTTGGGGTGCGCTTAGCATTTCTGGCTTGTCATCGTCGGAGTATTCAACAGCCGGAGCCTCTTCCGCCTTGGGCGCAGGCTTGGCTTTTGCCTTTGGTGCTGCCGCAGGCTTGGTTTCCGCTTTCGGTTTTGGGGCAGCGGCCCCCTCGGGCTGTTGCCCAACAGGCACAGGCGCTTTCCACAATGGCACCTCGGTGCCATCAATCCGTTTTACACTGTCACCAATGCTCACCGCCAGCCCGACAGAACCGTTATGCGCCTCGCCAGACCTATCCTTCAGCGTGGTCGCCCCGCCCAAAGGCTCCGCAGCGAAGCGGCCATTTTGTGGCCCGGGGGTGGGCACCTTGCCCGCCGCAAATTCCTTCAACAGGCCGCGCAGGCTCTCCGCCGTTAGATCCTCGTAATAATCCTTGCCCACCTGCGCCATCGGTGCATTGGTGCAGGCCCCGAGGCACTCGACCTCTTCCCAGCTCAGCTTGCCATCCGCACTCGGCAAATAGGGCTTTTCGTTAATCTCCTCTTGGCACACCGCAATCAGGTCTTCTGATCCGCAGAGCATACAAGACGTAGTGCCGCAAATCTGGATATGCGCCACAGAGCCAACCGGCTTAAGCTGGAACATAAAGTAGAACGTCGCCACCTCCAGCGCGCGAATATAGGCCATGCCCAGCATATCGGCGATGCCTTCAATCGCGGGCTTGCTCAGCCAGCCCTCTTGCTCCTGCGCTCGCCAGAGCAGCGGGATAATGGCCGAAGCCTGCCGCCCTTCAGGGTATTTTTTAATTTGCTCTTGGGCCCATGCCATATTGGCGTTGGTGAAAGCAAAGCTCTCGGGCTGGTCTGGGGTTAGACGGCGTAGCATTAACGGCACATCTCCGCGCTAAGGGTTACAACATCACGGGTGGCGGGCAAACTAATGACCCCCTCCGCTTCGAGCTCGCTGATCATGGCAAAAGCGGTGTTGGCATCCAGGCCATTCACCGGCAGCAGGCTGCCGAACTCAGCCGCCGTAATGCTGCAATTGTTTTGCTTGATCAGGTTAATAAAGGTCTCGCGCGGGGTTTTTGGCTCCACGCTAGCTGCCACACAAAGCGGCGCGCCCACTTGCAAGGTTTGCCCACCGTCAGGGCTGGTCGCCTCTCCGCTGCTCATCATTTGCGTTAACATCTGCATAGAGCTGTTAAAATCCAAGCCCGCCGCTGAAATTAGCCCAGCGGCATTGGCTTGCGTGATTTCACAGCCATTGGCCGCCAGCATCGCCAGCACAGCCGCGCGCGGGTCTGTGCTATCCACTGTGGTTTCATCCGGCGTTGTCGGGGAAACAGGCGTAGCAGGCTCCACGGGGGTTTGCACTTGCTCCACTGGTTGCGCGGTTCCGGCACATAATGTCGAATCAAGCGTTACCAGCGCACCGCCATTTGAAAGGCTGGCTTGGCCATCCGCCATCAAATCATCTACAATCCGGTAGGCTTGATCCATCCGCAGATCAACGCCTGCCAGCAGCCCAGCGGCCGCCGACACATCCATAGAGCAGTTATTCTGCGCCGCCACCGAAATAAACGCCCCAAGTGGCGTGCCGTCATTCACGGCCATCATCGGCGCGGCCGGCTCAACAGCTTCTGCCTCGGGAACACCCGTTTCAGCCGCCTCAGGCAAGACCGAATTTGACGGGTCGCAAATCGTAGGGTCCAGAATGAATTCGCCACCTGATGCTGACACCGTGATCTGGCCATTGGTAATCAACGGCTCCATTCCAGCAAGGCTGTCCGAAGTTGAAAGGCCCAGTTGTGTAAACACATCATTGGCGCTCGTCACCGGAAGGGTGCAACCAATCGCATTAAACACCTGAATAACCTTCACAGACAGCTCGGACATGTCCACCTCTGCCGTTGCCGCCGAAGTTTCGGCACTTGAGGGCGTCTCAACTGGCGCTGCAGAGCAGGCCTCATCGAGGAACACAATGTCATAGCCGTTTCCGGTAACTTCGTCATTTGCATCCAAATAATCCAAAATTGGCAGGATGTTTTGCTGCGTAAATCCAGCACTGATCAATGAATCGCCAATCGGGCCAATTGCAAACATGTCAGTTGTAAGGCGGCAGCTATTAGCCAAGAAAATCTCGCGCAGAGACGCAACCTTGGTCATATCCACGCCTTGCTCCACAGGCGCGTCTTCCACTGGCACCGCCCCACCTGCCGCAATACAATAAGGCGCTGAGAGCACCATATTTTCAGCGTCCACCATGCTGGCAAACCCGTCTGAAAGCATCTTTTTGGCGATAAAGGTGGCAAAGCTGTGCTCAATCCCTGCCTCGGCAAGGTAGCTATCAGCCACCTCCATATTCAGCGTGCAGCCATTTTGCGCCATCACATCCACCAGCGCCGCCACGCGGCTCATGCCAAACATGCCCGAGCGGTCCAGCTCAGCGGCTGGCGTTTCAGCCGTGCTGGTAACCACTTCTGCCGGAATCGCGGTGCAGGCATCGCTATAAAACACGAGGTCCTCCCCGTCTTCGCCCATTTCACCGTTGGATTCGAGGTAGCCAAATACTGGCTTGATGTTATCTTTGGTAAAGCCCGCAGGTGGCAAAAACGCATCCATTTGATCTTCGGTCAAGCGGCAGCTATTGGCCAAGAAAATCTAGCGAAGCGAGGCCACCATTTCCATATCCACGCCCGGCTCCACCGGCGCTTCTTCCATTGGTGCGGGGCTGTTGGCAGATACGCAATAAGGCGCGGGCAAAAGCATATTTTGCCCATCCGCCATGCTGGCAAACCCATCTGCGATCATCTTGCGGGCCACAAAGGTCGCAAAGCTATGCTCAATGCCAGCCTCTGCCAAAAACCCATCCGGTGTTTCCATATTCAGCGTGCAGCTATTGGCGGCCATCGCATCCACAAGCACCCGCACACGGCTCATGCCAAACATGCCTGAGCGATCCAACTCTGGTGCATTGACCATTTCAACCGGAGAGCCGACAACAGGCGGGGAAACCTCTGCCACAACAGGCGCGGCGCAATAGGCGCTATCCACCCGCAAAACACCGGCTTCAAAACTAGCCATGCCCGCTTGCATCATCGGCCCGACCACAGCTCCGACCTGGGCTTTATCAAGGCCGCGCGCTGCAAAAATAGGCTCAGCGTCCGCTTCGCTCATGGCGCAGCTATTTTCAGCCATAATGGCAATAAACTGCTGCACGTTACGCTGGCCAAGCAGTGCGGCCACTGGGTCCTCCGCTTCGCAGCTGCCATCCACAAGGTTGAGGGTGCTGCCATCTAGGCGCACTTCGCCGGCGGCGACCAAGGCCCCGACAATGGCGCGGGTTTCCTCACGGCTAAAATCAAAACGAGGCAATATATTCGCTGCCAGCGCCTCGGACATAACGCACTCATTCCCCTTCAGGATAGAGCGAAACATCTCTATGCGGACAGGGTCAAGTGATTGCGCCATCGCGCCCCCCGCCACAGAGGCCAACACCGCGCCTGCTACAAAAGCCTTCATACCCATAATCACTCTCCCGTTTATAATTCCTTGTTTTATCATACTAATTATTGCGCTCCGACCAAGGCTGGCACATTTCAGGCGAGACCCAAATACGGCCCCCCCCGCGCACAGCCAGTGCCGCCCCGGAGGCCAAAAGGCTATTCACTGCGGCCTGCGCTTCCTCAGGCGTCATCCCGTCCTGCGGAAAGGATATCGAAATTTCGCTTTGCAACAACGTGCAGTTTCCTGTTTCCAGAACTTCGATTAAATGGCGCTCCTCGGCGTTCAATTCCAGCAACGGCATCGAGGCAAAATCCTCATCCGCAATGCAATAATCCGGCCCGACCCGCAGCGCGCCGTTGTCAACTTCGGCAATGCCGCTATCAACCAAACCCTCTTCCAGCTCTGCCGCCAAATTGGCCTCCATGCCCAAACGCGGAAACAGGCTTTCGGCCTCTCCGGTTTGTAGCTGGCAGCCGTTATGGCGCAGAATGGCAATGTATTGCTCCTGAAATGGCAGCAAAGCCTGCGCACTGGGGCTCGGGCAAAGCCCCTCCGCCACCGTGGCCGCCCCGTCCGTAAGGGTCACCATCCCTGCGCCTGCAAGCTCCTTCATCAACCCACGATACTCGCGCCGCGTAAAGCCCATATCCGGCAATGTCGCCACAGCTTCGGCTTTGGTCAAGGTGCAGTTATTGGCAATGATAACATCCAGCAATGCCGCCGCCCGTTGGCCAACCATTTGCGCCGAGGCCGGAAGGGCCGCTGCCAGCACACCAAGGCTCAACACCACCCGAATCATTCCGCCACACCCGCATCACAAAGGGGCGGTAAAATCGTCACGGCGTCGGTTTCACGCTCCACCGTTGCCTGCTCGCTTTCCAGCAAAGCCGTGGCAAATCTTCCCACATCGCTTTCGCTAAAGCCCGCATGGGCAAACAGCGCCATCAAGTCATCTTCAGGAATCGCGTTTTCGCCTTTGGTCGCCAAAACGCAGTTATGCGCCGCAAAAACAGCCACAAATTCGTCCATCCGCGCCAAGCCTGCATCAGCAGACTCCTGCGCAAATACAGGCGTTGCCGCCAGCAATACTCCCACCAATGCGAGCGGCTTGATCACCTGTCAATCTCCCCGAATACCACATCCATAGAGCCGATCAGCGCCGCAATATCCGCCAGTTGGTGCCCCGTGCCCATGTGGTCCATCGCGGCAAGGTGCGCATAGCCCGGGGCGCGAATTTTCACTTTGTAGGGCCGGTTGGTGCCATCCGCCACAAGGAACACCCCAAACTCGCCCTTCGGCGCTTCCACCGCCGCATAGGTCTCACCCGCTGGCACATGAAAGCCCTCGGTATAAAGCTTGAAATGGTGAATAAGCGCTTCCATGCTGGTTTTCATTTCAGCCCGTTTGGGCGGAGAAAGCTTGCCCCGCGCGATGACATCCTCACCCTTACATTCATTCAGCTTCACAATGGCTTGCTGGATGATCTTGATGCTTTCGCGCATCTCTGCCATCCGCATCAGGTAGCGGTCATAGCAATCACCGTTTTTGCCCACAGGCACGCTGAATTCAAACTCGTCATAGCATTCATAAGGCTGCGCGCGGCGCAGGTCCCACGCCATGCCAGCTGAGCGCAGCATTACGCCTGTCATCGCGTAATCCAGCGCCATTTGCTCGGTCACAATGCCGATATCCACGTTCCGCTGCTTGAAAATCCGGTTTTCGGTCAGCAAATTAGCCATATCGTCCAGCACTTGCGGGAAGGTCTGCGTCCAGGCCTCTATGTCATCCACCAGCTTTTGCGGCAGGTCTTGGTGCACCCCGCCGGGGCGGAAATAGTTGGCGTGCAGGCGCGCGCCACACGCCCGCTCATAAAAGATCATCAGCTTTTCGCGCTCTTCAAAGGCCCAGACGTTGGGTGTCATCGCGCCCACATCCATACCTTGCGAGCCAACATTAAGCAGGTGGTTGAGCACCCGCCCGATCTCGGCAAACAGCACGCGGATCAGCGAGCCACGGCGCGGCACTTCGGCCCCCGTCAGCTTTTCAATCGCGAGGCAAAACGCATGCTCCTGGTTCATCGGGGCCACATAATCGAGCCGGTCAAAATACGGAATATTCTGCAAATATGTCCGGCTTTCCATCAGCTTTTCGGTGCCA
>JAJRRX010000401.1 GCA_024279075.1 Alphaproteobacteria bacterium
TGGGGGCTACCAGCGGATATGGCTTTTATCAGCGGTTTGAAAGCCGGTTAAACAGGCGCAGATAATGGGCATCTCCGGCAGGGCCAAGCATATCAGGGGCGTCTTCAAGGTCTGCCCACAGCGCGCGGTGATGCGGCTCGGTGGGTGGCCCAAGGCGGCACACGGCATGGCATAGGAAAATATGCGCAATTTTCATTGCGAAAAGGTCATATTCCGGCATGTAGGTATAGCGTTTATAGCTGGCAAAATGCCGGATCGGCGCGATCTTCCAACCGGTTTCCTCAAAAGCCTCGCGGTGCAGCGCGGGCAGGCGCTGCTCGCCTTGGTCTATGCCGCCACCGGGCAGCTGTATCTCAACCGGCAGGCCCGGCTCGGCTTGCTCGGTGAGTAAAATCCGGTGGCCACGGGTGATAATCGCATAGATCCCCGGGCGGGGGGTGTAATGGTGGCCTGTTTTCGGCGGATTTCCAAAGCGTCTCATAGGCGAAGCCTGCCACAGGCGAACGCAAAAATCACGCTGTTTATTGCTGTTTACGGCGTAAAAATGCCTGCTCCTCAGGGGCCGGTGTCAGGCTGATGGCGCGCTCATACTCCGACCATGCAGCGTGGCCGCACTGAGCCATCAGCTCCGCCTTGGCCGCATGGAAGGGTTGGTAGCCCTCCAGCGAGGCCTCCAGTTTCAGTAACGCCGCCAGCGCAGCATTGGGCGCGCCCGCATGGGCTTTGGCCACAGCGCGGTTCAGCGCCACCACAGGCGTTGGCGAAAGCTTGTAAAGCGCCCCATAAAGCGCAAGGATTTGCGGCCAATCGGTTGCAGCCCAGCTTTCGGCCTCACAATGCAGCGCGCTAATCGCTGCCTGAATCTGGTAAGGCCCGGGGCGGCTTTGGGCCAGCGCATGCAAAAGGCGCGTTTTGGCGAGGCCAATGGCGGAGTGGTCCCACAGGGTGCGGTCTTGGTCTTTAAGGGACATCAGGGTATTATCCACATCTAGCCGCGCAGGGTCCCGCGCCAAATGCAGCGCCATTAGCGCCCAAAGCCCTGCGGTTTCGGGAAGCGGTTGCAGCCCATGCAGCACCTCGCACAGGCGCAGGGCCTCGGCGGAAAGCACGGGGTTGCGCGGGGCATAGCCCGCATTGAAAATCAGGTAAATGACCGAAAGCACCGCCTGCAACCGCGCCGGAATATCCCGCCCCTCCGGCACCTTATACGGAATCCCCGCATGTCGGATCTTGGCTTTGGCGCGGGTCAGGCGCTGGTTCATGGTCGCATGAGGCACCAGAAACGCCCGCGCGATTTCGCGCGCCGTCAACCCGCACAGCGTCCGCAAAGTCAGCGCCACTTGAGCCTCTTGTGCCAGCGCGGGGTGGCAACAGGTAAAGATCAGCCGCAAGCGTTCATCCGGTATTTCCTGCGCTGCCTCATCCTCGGGCTGATCCCCCGCCAAAAGGCTCAAATTCTGGCGCACGGCCTCGTCTTTCGCCCTTGCGACTTTGCGCAAACGGTCGACGGCACGCCGCCGAGATACCGCCAGCAACCAAGCGCCAGTGTTTGACGGCGTGCCACTGTTGGGCCATGTGCGCGCGGCCTCGATCATCGCATCTTGCAGCGCCTCTTCTGCGAGGTCAAAATCGCGGAATTGTGCGATGAGGGCCGCCAGCACCCGCCCGGATTCAGCCTTATAGGCTTGGGCGAGTGCCACTTGCGTCACTGATCAAAAACCATGATCGGGCGAATTTCAACACAGCCGTATTTTGCGGATGGAATTCTGGCCCCCCACTTTAACGCTTCGTCGAGGTCAGCGCATTCCAGCAGGTAATAGCCACCAAGGGTTTCCTTCGTTTCCGCAAAAGGCCCATCTGTTATCTGGGCTTTGCCGTCCCGCATTCTCACAGTGCTTGCATCCGTTTCGGGCATCAAAGCCTCTCCACTCACATACACACCAGCGGCAATCGCGTCCTGTGTGAACTGGCCGTAATCTGCCATGATATCGCCTTCATAGCCTTCCTCTCCATTGGGAACCGCATAAATAAGCGCCATATATTGCATGATAAATCCTTCATTTTGCCAGAGCCGCTGATGCGCTCCTATGGTATAGACGCGCCAAGCTTGCCATTTTCTACACGCTGCGCAAAGTTTTTTGCGAATTCATTGAAGTTCGCGCAAAAACCCCCTATTTGCGAGGCTTGCCAAAGGAGCCACCATGAGCATAGCCGAAAAAGTCGCGTGGGATGATAGCCTGCTGCCCTTCCAACTGGATAAAGCCGATATTCGGGGCCGTTTTGTGCGGCTCGACGGGGCGCTAAACCGGATTCTGAGCCAGCACGCCTACCCCGAGCCGGTGGCACGGTTGGTGGCCGAGGCGGTGGTGCTGACAGCGCTCATCGGCCAGACCATCGGCTTTAAGGCCAAGCTTAGCCTGCAAATTCGCGGCAACGGGCCAATAAGGCTGATCGCGACTGATTATTTTGCCCCCGAAGATGACGGCGAGGCCGGACATATTCGCGCCTATGCCAGCTTTGATGCGGCCCGCGTCAGCGCGGCAGAACCCTTTTCGCAAATCGGCCAAGGCATGTTTGCGGTGCTGATCGACCAAGGCACGGGGCAAGCGCCGTATCAGGGCATTACACCGCTCAGTGCTGGCTCACTCGCCAACTGCGCCGAAACCTATTTTGCCCAGTCAGAGCAGCTCCCCACCCGCTTTGCGCTTAGCATTGCACGGGGCAGAAGCTGGCGGGCAGCGGGCCTTGTATTGCAGCATATGCCCAAAGCCTCCCCGCTTAAAGTGATGGCCGAACCTGTAGACACCGAGGCGGATGCCGAAAACTGGAACCGCGCAACAATAATGCTCGAAAGCGTGCAGCAATCTGAAATGATCGGCCCCAAAGTCAGCCCAACAGAGCTGCTTTTCCGGCTGTTCCATGAAGATACCCCACGGGTGTATGACCCCCAACCCCTGCGCTTTGGCTGCACCTGCTCGGAGGAAAAGGTTCGTCAGAGCATGTCTATTTACTCAGCCAAGGACATTGCCACAATGACCACAGATGCGGGCACGTTGACCGCCGATTGCCAATTCTGCGGCGCGCATTATGTGCTTGATCCCGATACACTGGGCAAGGATGCCTAACGCGGTGCGCCAACCTTGGTCTGATTGGCGCGCGCCCACCCACGCCGCGCTGCAAACGCGGTGCTTGCCTTAAAGGTGCGGCCCCCAATATCAAAGATACTCACCCAGGAATACTTGAACAATATAAAAAACCGGCTTCTATTTTTCAAAAATACTCTGGGGTGAATGCGTTTCGCGCAGAGGGGAAAAGCCCCTGCCGAGCGAAGCGAGGCCACGCCCAACTGCCTGTGTTTTGCGCAGCAAAACCATCAGGCAGGCGGGAGCCGTTGTGTCGGCTTAGGCGCTTACCTGATCGGGTCCATCTCGGCATCCTGCAAGGTGCAATCCCGCACGGTATCGGCCCCGCAGGCCCGCGGAGTCAGGTCTTTGTTCAGGCATATCCGCACTTCCTGAATGCGGCTGCTTTTACAGGTTACGGTTACACCGTCCGCCACCATATCGGGGTTCGCCTCGAGGAAGGCCGCTTCTACCACAGAGGCTGGCAGCTCAATGCCATCGGGTAAGCTTCGGAACACCTCGGGGCGGTTCACGGCGGCGTAAGCTTCACGCACCGTTGCGAAAAATTCGTCAGCAGGCAGCCCAGCACAGCGCCCGTGTTTTTTCCACTGATACCACGCCGAGCCCCCAGAGCCCATCACATCCGCCATGGCCGAAGTCATCCCACGTGAAGGGTCTCGCGCTACGGTGCGGCAATAGCTTGGCCAGCCATCCTCAAATTGCGGCCACAGCCCGTGCACCGCAAAGCCATAGCCCTGCCCTGCATCACATTGTGGCGAGTTCCGGTCATCGCCGGTTTCCTCGCACCAGCTCGGGGTCCAGCTTAGGGCGAGCACGTAATAGTCAAAGTCACCCGCTTGCTCGCCTTCGGCAAGAAGTGGCGCGGGGGAAAGGGCAAAAACGGCGGCGCACATAAAGTGCTTTATCATTTTGATCATACGGCCTATATAGGCCATAATTCCCCCCACGAAAACCTAAAACAGCGCTTTGCGCATCCGGGATTTCGGCAAGGGATCAACCGTGACCAAAGGAGTTTCCCATGGCGCTGCCACTTATGCCCAAAGCCACCGCCGTATGGCTGATTGACAACACAACGCTCGATTTCAAACAAATCGCAGCCTTTACCGGTTTGCATGAGTTGGAAGTAAACGGCATCGCCGATGGCGAAGTTGCGATTGGCGTGAAAGGCTTTGACCCCGTTGCCAATAAGCAGCTCACCGCTGAGGAGATCAAGCGCGCTGAGGGTGACCCAAAATCCAAGCTGGAGCTGATGTATAACCCGGCCTCTGAGGGCGAGCTTAAGCGCAAAGGCCCGCGCTACACGCCCCTTTCCAAGCGCCAAGACCGCCCCGCCGCTATTGCGTGGCTGGTGAAGTTCCACCCCGAGCTGACGGATGGCCAAATCTCCAAGCTGGTGGGCACCACCAAGCCAACCATTATGGCGATTCGTGAGCGCACCCACTGGAATATCGCTAATATCCAGCCGATTGACCCGGTGGCCCTTGGCATGTGCCGCCAGATCGAACTCGATACCGTGGTGGCCAAAGCTGCTGCCAAAGCTGCCAAAAACGGTGAGGTGATGACCGACGAAGAGCGCATGAAGCTGGTCTCCACCGAGCAAAGCTTGCAGATGGATGAAGACCGCCCGATGCCGTCCAATGTGTCCGGCCTTGAGGGCTTTTCGCTCGCGGATAAGCCAGAGCCTGAAAAGCCTGTGGATGCGGATAGCTTGTTTAACCTGCCAAAAGGCGACGCTGAAGAATAAAGTGTTTCTTGTTTCAAAATGTAAACACATCGCAATTCGCGTTTGAGCGCAGCGAAAGGCAGTGAATTGCGATGCATTCTAAACATGAAACACTATTACTATTGCCAGCGCCTTTTAACCTGATACATCTGGGCCATACGCACTCCAAAAAGGAATGATTATGGCCCAAAATCTCTCCCCCCAAAGCGCCCCCTCCCTCAGCTCGTTTAACTGGGCAGACCCTTTCCTGTTTGACGATCAGCTTTCAGACGAGGAGCGGATGATGCGCGATTCGGCGCAGGCTTACGCGCAAGAGAAACTTCAACCACGGATAATCGAGGCGTTCCGCGAGGAAAACACCGACCCGTCTATTTTTGCCGAGATGGGCGAAATGGGGCTACTGGGCATTACCGTTCCTGAAGAATATGGCGGGCTGGGCGGCAGTTATGTGTCTTACGGCCTTGTCGCGCGCGAAGTCGAGCGGGTCGATAGCGGCTATCGCTCGATGATGTCGGTGCAAAGCAGCCTCGTGATGTATCCGATCTACGCTTACGGCACCGAGGCGCAGCGTAAAAAATACTTGCCCGGGCTGGCGGCTGGCACGCTTATTGGCTGCTTTGGCCTGACAGAACCCGATGCAGGCTCGGACCCCGGCAGCATGAAAACCGTGGCGAAAGCGGTGGATGGTGGCTATGTGCTCAACGGTGCCAAAATGTGGATATCCAACAGCCCGATCGCCGATGTGTTTGTGATCTGGGCCAAATCAGAGGCCCATGGCGGCAAGATCAAAGGGTTTGTGTTGGAAAAGGGCATGAAGGGCCTGAGCGCGCCGAAAATTGGCGGCAAGCTTTCCTTGCGGGCCTCAATTACTGGCGAAATCGTTTTGCAAAATGTCGAGGTGTCCGAAGGCGCTCTGCTGCCTGATGTCGAAGGCCTGAAAGGCCCCTTTGGCTGCCTGAACCGTGCGCGTTATGGCATTAGCTGGGGCGTGCTTGGCGCGGCTGAATTTGCGTGGCACGCCGCGCGGCAGTATGGCTTGGATCGCTCCCAATTCGGCAAGCCGCTGGCGGGCACTCAACTTTACCAGAAAAAGCTCGCTGATATGCAAACCGAAATTACGCTGGGGCTGCAAGCCAGCCTGCGCGTGGGCCGCCTGCTGGATGAAGGCCGCGCCGCGCCGGAGATGATCTCGATGATCAAGCGCAATAATTGTGGCAAGGCGCTGGATATCACCCGCATGGCGCGGGATATGCACGGCGGTAATGGCATTTCGGAGGAGTTTCAGGTGATGCGCCATATGGTGAACCTTGAAACGGTAAACACCTATGAGGGCGCGCATGATGTGCACGCGCTCATTCTGGGCCGCGCGCAAACTGGTATTCAGGCGTTTTTCTAAACTTGGGATTGGTGGGGTGTAACCCCACCCTACAATGTGCCGCCTGTAGGGTGGGTTTTTAACCTACCACTATCCCAGCGCCTCCAGCCGCTTGATCGCCTCGGAGATTTTCTCGGCTTCGGCCTCAACCCGCGCAAGGTTCTCACGGTTTTCGGCCACCACGGCTTCGGGCGCACGGGCGAGGAATTTTTCGTTGCTAAGCTTGCCCTTAAGCCCACCAATTTCCTTGCTCAGCTTAAGCATAGCCTTATCCAGCCGTGCCTTTTCGGCTGCCACGTCTATAATATCCGCCAGCGGCAAGCAGAAGGTGCCGCCTTCAACTGCAACCGTCATCGCGCCCTTGGGGGCATCCACAGCTTCGCTGATCGACTCAACCCGCGCAAGGCGCTTTACCAAAAGCTCGTTGCGAGCCAAAGCGGCTTTGCCCGCTTCGTCCAGCGCTAGCTGCACCATCGGGATTTTCGCGCCCGCTGGCACCCGCATTTCGGCGCGTACCGAGCGGATGTTCTCAATAAGGGAAATCACCCATGTCATCTCGCGGTTGGCGGCATCATCAATCAGGCTTTCTGGCAGCTCGGGCCAGTTTTGGTGCACCAGCATGTTGTCCCGCTCGGCAATATCGCCCCAAAGCTGCTCGGTGATGTAGGGCATGATCGGGTGCAAAAGCGTTAGGCTCTGGTCAATCGCCCATGCCATCGTCGCCCGCGTTTCGGCCTTTACGGCTTCATCGTCGGACTGAAACAGCGGCTTGGCGAACTCGACATACCAGTCGCAAAGCTTGCCCCACACATGGGCGTAAAGTCCCATGGCGGCGTCGGAAA
>JAJRRX010000402.1 GCA_024279075.1 Alphaproteobacteria bacterium
CTCCGGTTCGCATTCGGATCGAAAACCAGGATGGCGGCTCCAGCACTTTTGCGGATACCGTATTTAACGGGAAGGAAAATTAGTGATGAGCACTGCAAACCCCAAAGAGTTCACCGGCCGCAAAATGCTGCTGGTTATGCTGTCTTTTTTCGGCGTGATTATCACCGTCAATTTCTATATGGCCTATTCCGCTGTCAGCACCTTTCCGGGCTTGGAGGTGGAAAACTCCTATGTGGCCTCGCAAGAGTTTAACCAGCGGGCTGCGGCGCAGCGCGCGCTTGGCTGGAGTATTGAATTTACCCGTGAGGGAGATGAGCTGGTGCTGAACCTGCAAGACCGTGACGGGGTGGAGGTGATACCCGCGTCGATCTCGGCGGTGCTTGGGCGGCCCACATTTTCAGGCGATGATATCACACTTGATTTTCGCCTCGTGGGCAATGAATACCGCGCGCAGGCAGAGCTGGCCCCCGGGCCGTGGCGGCTGTTCCTCGATGCGGTTGCCCAAGATGGAACGCTTTACAAAAAGCGCATGCATTTGGTTGTAGACGAGTGAGATGAACGCTGAAACGCCCCCTTTGGCTGCTTGCCCGGCCTGCGTGGCCTTGCCCGATAAAAGCAAGCTACTACCCAAGCTGGACCCATCGGACGTGGCGATGCGGCGGGTTGAATTCTCCCTCCCTACCGTGCATTGCGCTGCCTGCATTTCAGCGGTGGAGCGCCAACTGGCCAACCGCCCCGATGTGTTTGGCGCGCGGGTAAACCTGACCCTGAAGCGGGTGTCCATTACCGCCGCAGACATACCCGAAATCGAGGAAACGCTGATTGCCGAGCTAGACCGCCTCGGCTATCCCGCCAAACCGCTGGATAGTGCGGTGTTGGCCAAATCCGAGGGTGACAAGGCTGGGCGGGACCTGCTGGCGCGGCTTGGGGTGGCTGGCTTTGCCATGATGAATGTTATGCTGCTTTCAATCTCGGTTTGGGCCGGGGCCGAGGGCTATACGCGTGACCTGATGCACTGGATCAGCGCCGCCATTGCCTTGCCTGCCGTGGCTTTTGCAGGCTTCCCGTTTTACAAATCTGCTTGGGGCGCACTGCGCCGTGGTCGCCTCAATATGGATGTGCCAATTTCGCTCGCCATCTTGCTGGCCTCTGCCGTTTCGCTGTTTGAGACCATTGAGGGTGGTGACCATGCCTATTTTGATGCCGCGCTTTCGCTTACATTTTTCCTGCTGATTGGCCGCTACCTCGATTACCAAACCCGCGCCACAGCCCGTTCAGCAGCCTCCGAACTGGCTGCCTTGGAGGTGCAAAAGGCGCGGCGGATCACGGATGATGGCGAGGAAGAGGTGCCGCTCGACGCCCTGCGCGAGGGCGATATTCTGGCCGTGGCCGCGGGTGAGCGCCTGCCGGCTGACGGCGTGGTCACGTGGGGCAATAGCGAGCTCGATCCTTCGATGCTTACGGGCGAAACCTTGCCGCAAGCGGTGGGGCAGGGGGCTGTGGTGCGCGCAGGCATGCTCAATATTTCCGGC
>JAJRRX010000019.1 GCA_024279075.1 Alphaproteobacteria bacterium
CACGTCCACTTCCATCACCGTATTCAGCCGCGAAGCCCCCGCGCCATTTTCCAAAATGCTCAGGTCTGCGCCGCTTTCCACCCGAATAACATGGTGGATCAACGCGTCCGATGTGGTTTTCTCGCGGCAATAGCGCAAGGCCACCGGCTTGGAAACCTTGCCCGTGGCGCGAATAACCACACCCTGCCCCGCCAGCGCCGTATTCAGCGCCGCAAAAGGCCGAGGCACAGGGTTTTGGCCGTTAGCTTCCAGCACGCCAAACACGTCTGCCGCCCAGTGGATATCCGCCTTCAGCGCCTCTTCCAGCGTCGAAATCTCAAGGTGCTCGCCGCTCAAATCATCTGAAAGCTCAGGCGCATACACCCCGTCAACAAAGGTAATCAGCAGCTTTTCCACACCGTCAAAAACCGGCGTTTCATCGAGCTTTAAAATCTCCACATCCGGTGCATCAACCGCATTGAGCGCAGTCGGATTGGTATAGCGCCAATATTCGTCTCGCCGTCCTGCCGCGCCCATACCCAAGGCCCGCCCCCGCGCCGCGTGGCGCAGGCCTTCCGCCCAATCGGCCCCTTTGCGCGGCGCGCTATGGCGCGCCAACAGGGCCTCGGTTGGGTTGTCTCGCTTCACCTCGCCCATCACGCCACCTCGTTCAGGATATCTGCATAGCCGTTGTTTTCCACTTCAAGCGCCAGCTCCGGCCCACCGGATTTAATAATTTTGCCATCGGCCATAATATGCACAACATCAGGCTTAATGTGGTCCAGCAAACGCTGGTAGTGCGTAATTACAAGAAACGACCGCTTCCCGTCGCGCAGCGCATTCACCCCCTCGGCCACCAGCTTCATCGCATCCACATCAAGGCCGGAATCGGTCTCGTCCAAGATGCACATCTTCGGCTCCAGCATCGCCATTTGCAAAATTTCGTTGCGCTTCTTCTCGCCACCCGAAAAGCCGACATTCACCGGCCGCTTGAGCATATCTGCATCAATTTTCAAGCTCTTGGCCTTCTCGCGCACCAATTTCAGGAATTGCGCCGCGTTCAGCTCCTCCTCGCCGCGCATCTTGCGCTGCGAGTTTACGGCTGTGCGCAAAAACGTCATGTTGCCCACGCCCGGAATTTCCACCGGATATTGAAACGCCAAAAACAGCCCCGCCGCCGCGCGCTCGTCCGGCTCCATGTCCAGCAGGTTTACGCTGTCCAGCAGCACCTCGCCCTCGTCCACCACATAGCCGCCCTTGCCAGAGGCCACATAGCTCATAGTCGATTTACCCGAGCCATTCGGCCCCATAATCGCATGCACTTCCCCCGCCCCGATCTTCAGGTTCATCCCCTTCAGGATCTGCTTGTCTTCATCCGCCAATGAGGCTTTCAGGTTCTTAATCTCAAACATATTTCTTTTCCTTGTCTCTGGCCTAACGGGCCAAATTTTCTATCCAACCGAGCCTTCAAGGCTAATCGCCACCAGCTTCTGCGCTTCCATGGCAAATTCCATCGGCAAGGATTGCAGCACTTCCTTGGCAAAGCCGTTCACGATAAGCGCCACGGCCTCTTCCTCGCCCATGCCGCGCTGGCGGCAATAAAACAGTTGTTCGTCATCCACCTTGCTGGTGGTCGCTTCATGCTCTATCCGGCTGGAATTGTTACGGCATTCCATATACGGCACCGTATGCGCCCCACATTTATCGCCAATAAGAAGGCTGTCGCACTGGGTATAATTCCGGCTGTTCACCGCCTTCGGGTGCATCGAAACCAGCCCGCGATAGGTGTTTTGCGCCTTGCCCGCCGAAATGCCCTTGGACACAATCCGCGACTTGGTGCGCTTGCCAAGGTGGATCATCTTGGTGCCGGTATCCGCCTGCTGCATATTATTGGCAATCGCGATAGAATAAAACTCGCCCTGCGAGTCATCGCCCCGCAGAATGCAGCTCGGGTATTTCCACGTCACCGCGCTGCCCGTCTCCACCTGCGTCCACATCACCTTGGCGCGGTCGCCACGGCAATCCGCCCGCTTGGTCACGAAATTATAAATCCCGCCCACGCCGTTTTCGTCGCCCGGATACCAGTTTTGCACCGTCGAATACTTGATGTCCGCGTCTTCCTGAATGATCAGTTCCACCACCGCCGCGTGCAGCTGGTTTTCATCCCGCATCGGGGCCGTGCAGCCCTCCAGATAGCTCACCTGCGCGCCTTTCTCGGCGATAATCAGCGTGCGCTCAAACTGGCCCGTA
>JAJRRX010000403.1 GCA_024279075.1 Alphaproteobacteria bacterium
GCGCTATTGCCGCGAGAAAACCACATCGGACGCGTTGATCCACCATGTTATTCGGGTGGAAAGCGGCGCAGACCTGAGCATTTTGGAAAATGGCGCGGGGGCTTCGCGGCTGAATACGGTGATGGAAGTGGACGTGGCGGAGGGTGGCAGCTTTCACCACCTACGCGCACAGGGGCGCGACCATACGCGGCTGGCGATGACCCATATTTTTGCGCGCCTCGGCGCGGAAAGCCACTTCAAAAGCTTTACCCTTACGGTGAACGGGCGGTTGACGCGCAATGAAGTGGTGATTGATATTATTGGTGATAATACCAAGGCCAGCGTGGCGGGTGCCTGCTTGGGCGACGGTGATTTTCTGCATGATGACACGATTTTTGTAACGCATGATGCGGTGAATTGCGAAAGCCGGCAGGTGTTTAAGAAGGTGCTTAAAAACGGCGCTACGGGGGTGTTCCAAGGGAAGATTCTTGTAAAGCCGGATGCGCAGAAAACTGATGGTTACCAGATCAGTCAAGGGCTGCTTTTGGACGACGATAGCAACTTCCTCGCCAAGCCGGAGCTGGAGATTTATGCCGATGATGTGGCCTGTTCGCATGGCTCCACCTGCGGCGCGGTGGATGAAAACTCGCTGTTTTACCTGATGTCGCGCGGGGTGCCGCGCAAGCAGGCGCAAAACATGATGATCATCGCGTTTCTGGATGAAGCCATTCAGGAAATTGAAGACGAGGTCCTCGCCGAGGACATCCGCTCGCGGTTGCTTGGTTGGGCAGAGCGCCACGGGTCATGAGCACAAGTGCTGAAATAATACGGGCGTATCGGGGCTTTGAAGCCTCGATGAAGCGGCGGTTAGACGAGCATCCGGGGGAAGAACGGCTGCTTATTTACCTCGTGATCGCGATTCTGCTGTTTTTCGTGGCCCGCATCCCGAACCTGTTGGAAGTATCGGCGATACAGGCCACTGACGAGGTGAGCAGCACCGCGATTTTTGTCACTAATCTTGTGTCATCGTTCTTTTTTGCGCCGCTCCTGCTTTATGGCGTGGCCGCGCTCTCGCACATTATAGCCAAGCTCTTTGGCGGTAAAGGCACGAGTTATGGCGCGCGGCTGGCCCTGTTTTGGGCTTTGCTTGTGGTCTCTCCACTGTCACTGGTTTCAACTATTTTGCAGCAAAGCTATGCCGCTGAATGGTTCAGCACAACGCTGCTTCTGGGCATGTTTTTGCTTTTTACTTATGTCTGGGGCACATGTCTTTCTGTGGCTGAAGGCTTCAAATCTCGCTTCGCCCTTATTCTCGTCATAATTTTGACAGTATTTGGGCTAACCATTGCGTTCAGGGTATTTATTCTTGGATAGCAACCGCGAGGCGTAACGATGACTATGGATTCAAACGAAGCCAAATTGGACCTTTCTCTTTCCTCCTTCAGAGACGATGTTTTTAGCACCGGTATCGGCAAACGCCATACGGACCGCAGCGGCTTGGCGGCCCGCGTGGTGGATGGCTGGAAAGACATGCGTGCCTCAACCCGCCGTTTGATAGAGGAAAACCCGACCGAAGGGCGTTTGCTGTTTTATATTCTGCTCTCGGATATGATCTTTTTTCTATCTTGGTCACTTAAAGCCGTTGTTGCGCCATCATTGGCCGCACAGCAAATGCTACCGCTTGAAATCGGGATGATTCTAATTGCGGCGCTGTTTATGCGCACATTTTGGGTTTACGTATTTTCTATGGTCCTTTGGGTTATCGCGATAGCCTTTGGCGGCAGCGGCAGCCCCCGCGACACCCGCGCAGGCGTGTTTTGGGGGAGCATTGTCGCCGCGCCCTTTGGCTTGTTTTTTGCCTTTGTCACAGTGGCCTTTACATCTCTTGAACAAAGCTTTCCCATTCTGCAAGGCTCGGTAATCTCGCAAGCGCCTTACTGGCTCAGCTTGATCCCGTTTGTATATTTTATCTCCGCTGGTGTGGCCGAGGCCCATCAGTTCAAATTCACCTTCCCGATGTTCGCCGGGCTAACCCTCACGGCCATGGCGCTGTGGCTGGTTGTGCTATATTTGCGGGCAACGGGTGTTCTCACCATAGGCTAATGCATGTATGACGTTTCCGAGGTCCGTAAGGATTTTCCCATTCTCTCCCGAACAGTTAACGGAAAACCACTGGTTTACTTAGACAACGGGGCGTCATCACAAAAACCGCAGGCCGTGATTGATGCGGTTACCAAGGGCTATGCCCAGGAATATGCAAACGTGCATCGTGGGTTGCATTATCTCAGTAACCTTGCCACTGATAAATATGAGGCCGTGCGCGGCACCATTCGTCGGTTCTTGAACGCCCCCTCCAAGGAAGAGGTGCTTTTCACCACCGGCTCCACCCACGGGCTAAATTTGGTTTCTTATGGCTGGGGTGTGGAAAACCTGAAAGCGGGCGACGAGATCTTGCTTTCGGTGATGGAACACCACGCCAATATCGTGCCTTGGCATTTTTTACGCGAACGCTACGGCGTGGTGCTAAAATGGGTTGAGCCTGCGGCCGATGGGTCGCTCAGTGCTGAAACTGTGATTGACGCGATAACAGACAAAAC
>JAJRRX010000404.1 GCA_024279075.1 Alphaproteobacteria bacterium
CCTTATTTACGCCCCATACTGGTGCGCATAATTTGTAAAGATTTCTGGTAAATGCCGATGGCCATATCATGCTGCTGCTTGATCTCGGTCATCCGCATCATTTCGGATTCAATAGACACCGTGTTGCCATTGGGCGATTCGACCCCAAACGGGCTGGTGAACACAGTTTCATTTCGGTTGGTAATATGCCCCGCGCGGGTGCCTCGAAGGCCAAGCGCGCTTTGCGCCGCAAAGCTATCTTCAAACGGCACAAGATCCCGCGCTTTAAAGCCGGGCGTATCCGCATTGGCGATATTCTCCGCCACAATCGCTTGGCGGTCGCTGGCATGGCGGGTTAAACCGCTCGCCAGCTGAAAAATTGTCATATTTTGTATCATTCGGGGCTTCTCCTCCGATTTCCTTTGACCAAGAATTAACCAGTTATGGTGAATAAAGGGTAACCAACAACCCAAATGGATACAGTTTTATGCAGTTTGATTTCGCCCCCCTCACAAGCAAGCTTTCCGCGATTCGCCCTGTTACTCGCTTCGGGCGGGTTATAGGGGTCGATAGCGGTTCTATAAGAATAGAAGGCCTAAGCCTACACGCACGGGTCGGTGACCAGATAACGATTGCCGCCGATGCGGGGGATAGCCGAGGCGGCGAAGTGGTGGCGCTGGCGCCGGATGAAATCCGCGCCATGTCCTATGATTCGCCCCAAGGCGTGGCGATCGGTGACCTCGTATCACTCAATGGCGTCAGCGGTGCGGCGGCAAGCCCCTCATGGATAGGCCGGATCGTTGACGCCTTCGGCCAGCCGCTTGATGGCAAACCCCTGTTCCAAGGCCTAGAGAGCGCGCCTTTGCACCGCACTCCACCCCAAGCCGCGCTTCGCCGCCGCATGGGCGCGCGGCTGAACACCACGATGGGGATTTTCAACACCATGCTACCGCTGGCACGCGGCCAACGTATCGGCATTTTTGCTGGCTCCGGCGTGGGCAAAACCACTCTTCTGGGGGATCTCGCGAAAGGGCTAGAAGCTGATGTAGTGGTGATTGGCCTGATCGGCGAACGTGGCCGCGAGCTGCGTGATTTTGTAGAAGAAACCCTCGGCGAAGAGGGCATGTCCCGCGCTGTGGTGGTGGCGGCCACCTCCGACCAATCCCCGCTGATCAAGCGCCGCGCCGCATGGATGGCCATGGCCACCGCCGAAGCCTTCCGCGACCAAGGCAAGCATGTGCTGCTGTTATTGGATTCCATCACCCGATTCGCCGAAGCCCACCGCGAAATCGCCCTCACAGCGGGCGAGGCCCCATCTTTGCGCGCCTACCCGCCCTCCACCGCCAACCAGATCGCCCAACTCGCCGAGCGCGCCGGCCCCGGTCCGCAAGGGTCGGGCGACATTACGGCGGTGTTCAGCGTGCTCGTCGCAGGGTCAGACATGGAAGAACCCGTCGCCGACATCACCCGCGGCGTGCTAGACGGCCATATCGTGCTAGACCGCGCCATCGCCGAGCGTGGCCGCTTTCCGGCGGTGGATGTCCGCCGTTCCGTCTCCCGCTGCCTGCCCGGCGTGGCAAATGTGGCCGAGAACACCCTGATTAACCACGCCCGCCGCATCATCTCGGCCTATGAAAAAGCCGCTCCGATGATCCAAACCGGCCTTTATGTGCGCGGATCAGACCCCTTGGTCGACGAGGCCATCACTTATTGGCCCAAACTTGACGCGTTTTTCACCCGCTCCGGCTTTGCCAGCACCGACGAGACCTTCATAGAATTCGCCAACCTGATGGGCCAAGCAGACCCCAACCACAAGCCCGAAGACCCCGTATTAAGCGAGCGCCCCCGCGCCTTCCCCACTGGCTCTCTCGCCGCATCAGATAAACCGGCTCCAGCCCTTGATGTGCGCATAAATACCGAGGCCTAACCCTCAATGCGGCGCGTCGACCATCGCCCTGCTTTGCAAGGCCCTGCCCGCGCCGCGCTGCACCCTAAGCGCATGCGGCAAGCGCACATGTCGCAGCGCGGCGCGAGCGCAAAGCTAACCCCAGCCACCACATTGCCGCGCCGCTACCGAGCGCAGCGAGGCCATCGCCGGAGGCCCCATTTGCGCCTAGCCGCCCGCGCGATGCAGTATCAGCAGCTCCACCCGCTTCAACTCTCGCAATACCCGGTCGGCCTGAATTTGCGGCATCAGGCTCATTTTCATCATGCCCGCCATCAAAATCAGCACAGCTCCACTCAGGCCCCACTTTAGCGCGACCAACAAATCCGTAGCCCCAAAAAACTGCCACGCAGCCCAAACCCCCGCCACAAAAAGCGCCCCTTGCACCAGCATAATCACCCAGCTTACCCAGCCGAGCTTGCCGCTAAACAGGCCGATGGCGAGGCTGAAGTAACCAAGCTCCTCGGTGCTTTTTATAATCTCGCTTTCCTGCTCGGTCAGCGCTTCTTTGATCAGGTCATCAATACTTGGCATCTTCATATCCTTTCAGATGGGTTTTGAGTTCATTTCTAGCCTGCGAAAGGCGAGATTTTACGGTGCCCGTGGGCACATCCATCGCCAAAGCCACTTCGCGCAGACTCATTTCTTCTATGTAAAACAGTCGAATTGTTGCGGCCTGCACAGGCTTGAGCCGGTCAATAGCCATATGCACCGAATCCGCGTCTTCAAACCTCGCCTCGGGCACCTCAGGCATCACGGTTCGGGCCTTCACGTTTCTATCAATCTGGCGCGCGCAGCGGCGAGAGGTTATCCGGTAAGCCCATGCCATAAAGGCACTGTCTTCCCGCAACTTTGGCAAGCTATGCATGATTTCAACCCATGCTTCCTGCACGGCATCGCGGGCTTCTTCACGGTGGCCAAGCAGGCGGAAAGCATGAGCAAACAAGCGCGGGCCAAAATGCTGCGCCAGTTTTTCAAACGCCGCGCGCTCTCCCAACCGGGCAAGGCCTGCCAGATAGGCGATATAGGCTTTGTCTTTTTGCACAGCGCGCACACCCTGAATTACGTTGCTTTCAGGGTATAGTGGCGCAAAAGCCGCAAAAGGTTCAAATTAAACTTCGGGTTTCTGGAAAATCACACCGTAATGGTAGGGCAGCAATTCGGTCACTTGAATTAGCTCAAGCCCCGCTGGCTCCACGATTTTGGATACCTCGATCGGGCTCATCCGCAATCCTTTGCGCGGCCCGCGGGGCTGGCCTAGCACTCTGGTTTCGGTTGGCGCGGCGACATGCCAGTTGACCACCACAAACAACCCGCCGGGCTTTAGTGCCTTAAAAACTTGCCGCGCAAGGGCGGTTTGCTCTGGCACGCCGTGAAAAGTATTGGCGATAAAAACCACATCCACCGGTTTGGGTAAATAGGTTGGCAGGTCCCGTGCATCGGCCTCTATCCATTGCACCGCGTTGCCAGCCCGCCCCTGTGCAAGGGTGAGCATTTCACGGTCCATATCCAGCGCAAAAATTTCGGCTTGTTGCAGCTTCACCAAAGCCTCGGTAAAATGGCCATCACCGCAACACAGATCCACCACGCTCATATGGGGCTTAAGAGTGAGCTTGCGCAACACGCTAGCGGGGTCTGGCCATAGCATTTTCCACCAGTCGGCCGCTGGCATGGTGGTGGAAGGAAAAAACATCTTGGACATTGCGCGCTCCGGTCGGTTTGGCAATATATAGCCCAAGTATGGAGCAAGATAAGGTCGCCAGCGCGGAAACTTTGTAACGGCCTCGTTACGAAAGGGTGGTAACACATGCTGTTTTTGCGATTTGTAGTGCGCGGGAAGGCACACTAAGCTCTGCCCCGATACAACACTGCTATAGGGTATATTAATGAAACTTGCTGAAGCATTTCTGTGGCCCGGCACCAAAGTTTGTGAGCGCCTCGGGGTAAACCCTGAAGGCGACGGCGCGCTGCTCCGCTGGATGGTCAACACACTAGTTTACTTGGTTATCAGCTTGTTGGTAGTGTGGGTCATCAAATCTAACGTCGGTTAAACTGGGCAAAACTGGCTTGTGCGGCCACCGCATTTTGCATCAGCGTCAGCGCGCCCATGCCTTTTGTGAGCGGGCCGGGGCCACTATTGATCTGCTCTTGCGCAAAGAAGTTCCGCAGCAATTTATCCACGTTTTCAGGGTCTTGAAACACATCCATAGATTTGGAGCCAAACAGCCGGACTGTGGCATCCTGAAATATTTCGCGTTGGCGATCAATATCCAGCGTACCGATGGATTTTGGCAGGCCAAGTGCCGTTTCAAAAACCTCGCGCAGGGGGGGGTTGGCCATAAGCTGGAACCAGCTCGTTGTTTCTGGGGATGGCCCGTTGGCATATTTGCCGATTTCGCGCTCAAGGTTCAGCGCCAAGCGCATAGAACTATCACTTTCTCCCACTGCTTTTTCAAACTGGCGCACTTGGTAGGCTTCCGTAATTTTTTGGGCAAAATCGGATTCCGCCACCCGTGAGCCGCCCGCATTGCCAAAGCCAAAAGCCTCTGCCATTTCTCTAAACTTGGTGTCGGTCAGCCGCAGCGCAAACGCGCCATCCTCCTCGCTGCCCTCTTCCAAAACTTTTTTGAAAAAGAATTTATCGGCAATTTTATCTTCCATGCCAAAGGCCCCAAGCGCGACCTTAAACAAGGTGTAATCCTTCACCAAATCCTCTACCGATTCAATTTTAGAAATGTTGTCCTTAAAATAGGTCAACTCACGGTCGAGCGCAGGGGTGGCCTTGAAGGCCTCCAACTGGCTCTCTTGTGTGCGCTGCATAAAGCGCCAGCCAGCAATACCGCCGATGGGGGCCGAGGGGATCATTGTGCGGCCTCCATGAGCGCGGCCTCGACCGGCAGCAAAAACCGCAGGAATTTTAGCGCTTGGTAATCGTTGCCTTGCTGAAGCTGGGCTTTGGCCTCGGTCAAATGAGTGTTGCTTTCGGTGCTCATAAACACCTGCCCGAGCTGCTCTATACCTTGCATAAGCTGCTTGCGCGCCGATTCCGGCTCGGCCTCTCCAGCCAGCAAAAGCTGAGCGATATAGCACACACGCTTGACCGGCGTATTGGCCTCATCAGGGTGAATGGCATCGCGCAACCGCAGCACATTGGCATTGGGCGTGAGCACGTTAAGCCGCGTGCGGCGATCACCGTTTTCAATCACCGCGCCGTTGATCATTATGCGCTCGGCGGGGC
>JAJRRX010000405.1 GCA_024279075.1 Alphaproteobacteria bacterium
GGATAAACTGGAACGGATTTGCCTTTGCCATATTAGGCTCCTGAATCAGGTAAATAGGATTGAGCCAACAGATACGCACTCAGCAGATAAAGTGCAAGCCCTCGGTCAGAAGCCGTAAATTGAACGCGTTATAGCCAGTAATCTGTCAGGCTAGCGCATTTTCAGAGCCAACCGCAGGTATGAAACCCCTAAAAGGTTTCGATTGCCACGGCGGCAAAAATGCCAACCCCCGCAAATCCGCGCACAAACTCCATGCTCCCCAGCACCGCAAGCGCCAGCATAGCCACGCCCCAGCCCACGCAAATTGCTTGAATGGCGGGAGAGGCGTCCGCATCACGAATGCGCCACACAATAACCCCGAACCCCAGAAACAGCACCGCCGCACGGCGGGCTAAAAAGGCGGCACTGTCAGAAGCCGGAATTTGGAACAACCAAAAAACCAACCCCGGCACAAAAAGGAGCGTGAGAAAAAGCGCGCCGGAAACTGCGGCGGACACAATGCTGAGGGTTCGA
The DNA here is from genome assembly GCA_024279075.1 of Alphaproteobacteria bacterium. Lineage (GTDB taxonomy): Bacteria > Pseudomonadota > Alphaproteobacteria > Rhodobacterales > Rhodobacteraceae > UBA3077. Next base: position 514 of record JAJRRX010000405.1, read on the forward strand.
AAGTTCAAGGCCATGTTGCACTCCTATTTGTGATGTCTCGGGGATTTGTGAAAGAAAGCTTGGTGCAAAAAAACAACAACAATCACAGCAAGCAGGGTTAGGCTGTAAAACGGAAACGGATCAAGGCAAAGCAAAGTGAACGTCCAAGCCGTGCTTAGAACAGCCGGAATCCCCAGTTTCCGCACGCCCTGCAGCCACAATATAAGCACCGCAATCGCGAGCGCTGCCCCCATGATTGCGTAAAACCAAAGCCTATCTTGGCTGTCATCAAATTTTGGGCCCTCGCCCGCCTCTACCCGCGCCTTGAAGCCCCGCAGCGTTGCCCGCTCCATAACAAAATGAAGCCCCTCTGCAATGTAGTATTCAAATGCATCCCGCAGCAAATGGCTTGGGGCTGGCCGATGGGTGCGAATGATCAAGCGTGTTTGGGTGCGGCTGACCGGCACAAGCTGGAAGGCGCCCCAGTTTTGCACGACAAGAAACGCCTCATGCGAAACCTCCAGAACCGGAAATTCATAAACAATAATGCTTTTAGCGGGGAAGATTGAACCGCGAATAATATCGCCGGGCTGAAACACAGGGAACTCCGAGCGAGTTGTGGTTTGCGCTCTGGTCTCATAGCCCAAAAACTGCTCAATAAAGGTATAGCTGAAAAACCCGCTGCGATCGGCTCCTAGCTGGTTTAGCCAGATCCACGTTTCGCCAAGGGGCGCGTTTATGGTGATCGCTCGGGTGGACTGGTATTCGGCGCTCAAACCATCGCCGGGCATGGGCGCGGCAACCTCTGAAGCGGTGGCACCCCATGTGCTGGTAGGTTGCTTTAGAAAAAGCGTGTAAATTGCGATCTGCAAGGCGATCAGAGCCACGGCAATCAGCACGGAAACAATGACATTACGCATGGCAAGCGGCATCCAAAGGCGTGGGGCAAAGCCCCGATTTTCCAAGTTTGTCGCATAGAAAGCCCAAAAGCACAACGTCACGGGTATCGCTCGGAAAACGAGCCAATTAATTGGCCGCAATCATCAGCGCTAACTGACCCCACTAAACCAGTTTAGTAGGGTCAGTTAAAACGTAGAAAAACCCCTTGGAAAGGCGGAATTGCCCCCGCCCCAAACAAGGGGCGAGGGCCGCACCATACGCCTAAGTCAACCCAAGCCGCTGGGCCGCGCCCGCACCATATGCCGGATCAGCCTTGCTGAAATGCCCGATCTGGCGGCGGGCGATATCCGCCGGCACGCCCTGCATTTCAGCCGCAATGGTATCCAGCAAGCGCTGGCGCTCGTCTTCGGGCATCAGGCGAAACAAGTCACCGGCTTGGCTGTAGTCATCATTGCCATCACGATGGTTATAGCGGTCTGCCGCGCCGGATATCGCCAATGCCGGCTCTTTCACCGATGGGTCTTCCACTGGCCCACCAAAGCTGTTTGGTTCATAGTTAACGGCCCCGCCGCCATTGCCATCAAAGCGCATCGCGCCATCACGCTGGTAATTATGCACTGGGCAGCGCGCCGCATTTACCGGCAGGTGCTGGTGGTTGGCCCCCACGCGGTAGCGCTGGGCATCGCCATAAGACAATATCCGCATTTGCAGCATTTTATCGGGGCTATGGCCAATACCGGGCACAATATTGGCAGGGGTAAACGACGCCTGCTCAACCTCGGCAAAATAGTTCTCGGGGTTGCGGTTCAGCTCCATCACGCCCAGATCAATCAGCGGGAAATCTGCGTGTGGCCAGACCTTTGTAAGGTCAAACGGATTATAGCTTGTCGTCTCCGCCTCGGCCTCGGTCATGATCTGCACCTTCAGCTTCCAGCGCGGAAAATCCCCCGCTTCAATCGAATCATACAGGTCGCGCTGATGGCTCTCGCGGTCCGCCGCAATGATCGAGCCGGTTTCAGCATTGTTCTTGATCCCCTGCTCGGTTTTGAAGTGGAACTTCACCCAGAAGCGTTCACCCGCCGCGTTGATCAGGCTATAGGTATGCGAGCCATAACCGTTTATATGGCGGTAACTGACAGGCTGGCCACGGTCAGACATCAGGATGGTAACCTGATGCAGGCTCTCGGGCGAATGCGACCAGAAATCCCACTGCATGGTGCCCGAGCGCAGGTTGCTGCGCGGGTCGCGCTTTTGGCTGTGGATGAAGTCCATAAACTTGTAAGGGTCGCGGATGAAAAACACGGGGGTATTATTGCCCACAAGGTCAAAATTGCCC
>JAJRRX010000406.1 GCA_024279075.1 Alphaproteobacteria bacterium
AATCACACATCATGCCCCCCACGCCCTGCCCCCGCGCTTTGGAAGACACCGCATAGCCACAGTTGCACACATGCGCGCCCAAGGTGGGCTGGTTAGGCTTAATGTAAAACACCCCGAGCACGCTGCCGTTTTTCAGCGCAACATAGCTCTTGAGCGGCGGAGCCATCCAGTATTCCCGCGCCTCGGCCTCGGGTGTGTCCAACGCTTGCGGATAGGTTTCCCCTGCCTCGAAAACGGGCTGCAAAATCGCCCAAGCTTGAGGCCAATGGCCCGCGCTCATTTCTTCAAATTCAATCATATGCGCAGAATAAGCGCAAAAGCGCCCCTTTGCCCAGCCCCGACATTCTGACGCACTCGTGATTTGGCGCACCAACATATATATGCAAAGTAACGAATGCAATTCTCACAGGAGTTTCCCCATGCGCATCCTCGCCAAAATCGCCCCGCTTTTTGCTTTCATCTTTGTTGCTTTTAGTGCCAACGCACAAGTGCAACAAATGACCCCCGACGAGGCCTATACCAAAGCCCTTGCTGGCGAAATCGTCCTGATAGATATCCGCACCCCCGAGGAATGGGCTGAAACCGGCCTGCCTGATGTGGCCTTGCAGAATAACCTCTACGCACCTGATTTTATCCAGACCCTGCTCGCCATTCGCGATCAAAACCCCGAAACCCCGCTCGCCTTGATTTGCCGCACGGGCAACCGCTCGGGCCGTACCACGGCGCAGCTTTATCAAGCAGGCCTTACCAATGTGATTGATGTGGTTGAAGGCGTGGCAGGCTCGGGTGTTGGCCCGGGCTGGTTTGCCCGTGGCCTGCCTAAACGCACGGCAGATGCGCCCGTAAATGCAGCCATAACAACCGTTCAGCCCTGAAGCATTTCGACTTTAATTTGAAGCCCATTGCACTGCCTTTCGCCATCGTTCAAACGCGCAATGGGCCGAGATTTGATTCAAGATAAAGTCGAAACGCTATAGCTGCGGCAACAACCCCATTGCGCCAGCGCCCAACATGGGCAATTATGGGGAAAATCAACTATGTGGAGCCCCCTGATGCGTAAATTCCTTGTGGTCATGGATGACAGCCCCGAATTCCTCAACGCCCTGCGCTTTGCTGCTATTCGGGCCAAGAAAACCGGCACGGGGGTCGAGATTCTTGGCATCATCGCGCCGGAAGAGTTCCAACACTGGATCGGTGTTGGCGAAACCATGCGCGCCGAAGCTCGTGAGCGCATAGAAGAACATTTTAAAGTGTTTTCGAAATGGATGATCGACAAGGAAGGCGTCGAGCCGGAATTGGTGATCCGTGAAGGCGAAAAGGCCGAGCAAGTGATTGCGCAACTGCAAGAGGACAAAGACGTGGCGATCCTCATTCTGGGCGCTGGTACCACGGGCTCCGGCCCTGGCCCGTTAGTCAATCAGTTGGTGGCAAAAAGCAGTGGAGACATGCCGGTGCCGATCACGATTGTGCCGGGCAGCATGTCCAAAGAGGCGATTATCGCGGTGTCATAAGCGGCCCTTTATCTAGGCCAATTTTGAGCTTCCCCTTTGCAAGTTGCTGATAAAACGGCAAAGCCTTGGCTGCCAGCACTTTGCCAACTGGCGGCAGCGCTGGGCCGCTGGCCCCCCCTTTTGCAAACCCTGTGGAGCGGTGAACAGCCCCATACCAGTGCTTGGCCCAAGCGCCGTCATCCGCGTGGCCGCCATTGGGCCAGTGAAGCATTGCCGTGGAAAAAGGCAAATCTATAGCTTTGCAGAGGGCGCGCAAGGCTGGCTCGGGCGCGGCTAGGATATCATCAGAATCAATGACAACGGGATTATGAGCGCGAAGGCGAGTGAAAATCTCGGCTTGTTGGCGAAAGCCAAGGTCATCCAGCGTCGGGTTTTCGCGCTTGGCGTGGTAGCTGGCGACCACGCGGTCGGGGCGGCGGATGAGGAAGATGTTGGTTACGTTTTCGAGCCAGTCAAGCGGGAAATCAGGGAGCATGTGGTGAGTCATGTGTTTTTGGTAAAATACGGATTTGCCGTTAGGAATGGGGCCTTGGCAGTGGGCGGCGACGCGCAATGGGTCAACTTCTCCGGCAGCCAGAATGTCGGCGCGCATCGGGTGGTCAAGCCCCGTGGCCTTAAGATAGGCGGCGTAAAACGGCTCGTCCCATATCGCGGTATCGGGGCGATTGCCAAAGGCATACATCATCGCGGTGGAAAGATTGCGCGGGCCGGACCACATAGCAATGCGCATCAGGCGGTTTCCTTTTCAATCAGGGCTTTGTAGAGCGTGCGCAGGCGTTTGGTGACGGGGCCAAGCTCGCCGCTGCCGATGGTCCGACCATCCAGCGAGGCGACAGGGGTTTGCGCGCCAAAAGTGCCAGTGAGGAAGGCTTCATCTGCGCCGTAGGTATCAACCAGCGAGAAGTTACGCTCAAACACCGGAATGCCATCGGCACGGCACAGGTCAATGACCTTTTGGCGGGTGATACCGTTTATGCAGTAATCGCCAGTGCTTGTCCAAACTTCGCCTTTGCGGACGATGAAAAAATTGCAGGCGTTGGTGGTGTTAACAAAGCCGTTAACGTCGAGCATCAGGGCCTCGTCGGCGCCGGCCTTTTCGGCAGCAATGCAGGCGAGGACGCAGTTAAGCTTGGAGTGGGAGTTCAGCTTTGGGTCCTGCGTCATCGGCAGGCCGCGCATGTGCGGCACGGTCGCAAGGCGGATGGGGCGCGGGATGGACGGCGTGGAATGCTCGCAGATAATCACCATCGTCGGGCCGGATTGCGAGAGCGACGGGTGCTGGAAGGGCTTGGATTTGACGCCGCGCGTGATCATCAGGCGGGCGTGGGTGTTGCTTTGCATGCCGTTGGCTTGGCGGGTGGCCTCTAGGGCGGCAATTACGCCCGCGCGATCCATACCGATATCAAGATCCAGCGCCAGTGAGGCTTCAAACAGGCGGTCCATATGCTCAGCAAGAAAGGCCCATTTTCCGTTGTAAAGCCGAAGGCCTTCCCAGATACCATCCCCCAGCATAAAGCCGCTATCATAGACCGAGACCTTGGCCTCGGCACGCGGGGTAAGCTTGCCGTTAACATAGATAACAATGGCCTCGTTGCGGGCATCATCGGCGGCTTGGTGAGTGGTGATGGAATCAGTCATGCGCGGCTCCTTTTGCGGCAGGCTATGGCGGCGGGAAGGGAAGGTCAAAGGAATTGAAGCGTGATAAATTTGCGCGGGTTTCAACAAGGCACACCCGCCCCACGAGCGGAGAACATCGGAAACTTTGATGCCCACAAATGGCCTATTTGCCACGCCGCGATTACTTGACTTTTTTGCTCAGGCCTACCATATAGGGGCAAACGCAAGAGAGGCGCACCTATGTTTATCCAGACCGAATCCACCCCGAACCCTGCCACGCTGAAATTTCTGCCCGGCCAAGCTGTGTTGCAAATGGGCACGGCTGATTTTCCGAATACGGAAGCGGCGGAAACCTCGCCCTTGGCCAAGCGGCTTTTTGGGGTTGAGGGGGTAGCTGGCGTGTTTTTTGGGCCTGATTTTGTCACGGTCACAAAGACCGATGCGCAGGACTGGACCTATATTAAACCCGCTATTCTGGGCGCGATTATGGAGCATTATCAATCCGGCGCGCCGGTGATGGATGATGAAAGCGGCACGGTTGGCCATGCCGAGCACGACGGACCTGATTCTGGTTTGGTCAAGCAAATCAAGGAATTACTTGATACTCGCGTGCGCCCTGCTGTGGCTCAAGATGGTGGCGATATCACGTTTCACGGCTTTGATCGCGGCATTGTTTATTTGCATATGCAGGGGGCCTGTGCGGGCTGCCCGTCCTCGACCATGACTTTGAAAAGCGGCATTGAAAACCTGCTCAAGCACTTCATTCCTGAAGTGGTGGAAGTGCGCGCCATCGGCGTTTAACTATGCTCCCTGAAGCGTTGGCAGAACTGCACGCGCTTTGCTTCACCACC
>JAJRRX010000407.1 GCA_024279075.1 Alphaproteobacteria bacterium
AACCTGTTTGCCGATATAAAAACCGTCGTGATCGAGAAGCTGGAGGCCTTGACCGCCGCTGGCACGCTGCCCGATGGGCTGAGCTTTGCCAATGTGACCGTAGAGCCGCCGCGCGATGCGCTGCACGGGGATCTTGCCACCAATGCGGCGATGGTTTTGGCCAAGCCCGCCAAGATGAAACCGCGCGATATTGCCGAGGCCCTTGCTGGCTTGCTGGCTGAAGATGCCCGCGTGCTGAGCGCTGATGTGGCCGGGCCGGGGTTTCTCAACCTGCGGATAGATCCTGCGGTTTTTCAGGGGCTTATCCCTGAAATCCTAACCAAGGGCACCGATTTTGGCCGCTCCAATATCGGCGCTGGCCGCAAGGTGAATGTGGAGTTTGTCTCTACCAACCCCACTGGCCCCATCCATGTCGGCCACACACGCGGTGCCGTTTTTGGCGACGCGCTGGCCAGCGTGCTGGATTTTGCGGGCTATAACGTAACCCGCGAATATTACATCAATGATGGCGGGGCGCAGGTCGATGTGCTGGCCCGCTCGGCCTATGAGCGCTACCGCGAGGCCTGCGGCCATGCCCCTGAAATTGCCGAGGGGCTTTACCCCGGTGATTACCTGATCCCCGTCGGTGAAGCGCTGAAGGAAAAGTATGGCGACAGCCTGATTGATAAGCCCGAAAGCGAGTGGCTGGCTGATTTCCGTTTGTTCGCCACCGATGCGATGATGGACCTCATCCGGCATGATCTTGCCTTGCTTGGCGTCGAAATGGACAGCTATTTCTCTGAAAAATCGCTTTATGGCTCTGGTAAAATCGAGGCGGCGATAGCCAGCCTTGATGCCAAAGGCCTGATCTACACCGGCACGCTCCCCCCCCCCAAAGGCAAGCTACCCGAGGATTGGGAAGCGCGTGAGCAAACCCTTTTCCGCTCCACCGAGCATGGCGACGACGTGGACCGCCCCGTGCAGAAATCCGACGGCAGCTGGACCTATTTCGCCCCCGATATCGCCTACCATTATGACAAAATCGAGCGCGGCTTTGATGAGCTGATTGATGTGTTCGGGGCCGACCATGGCGGCTACGTCAAGCGCATGAAAGCCGCCGTTTCGGCGCTGTCCGGTGGCGAGGTGCCGCTTGATATCAAGCTTTGCCAGCTGGTGCGGCTGCTCAAAAACGGTGAGCCATTTAAAATGTCCAAGCGCGCCAATAACTTCATTCTGCTCTCGGACGTGGTCGAGCAGGTTGGCCGCGATGTCACCCGATTCGTTATGTTAACCCGCAAAAACGATGCCCAGCTGGATTTTGACTTCGCCAAAGCGCTGGAGCAAAGCAAAGATAACCCCGTGTTTTATGTGCAATACGCCCATGCGCGGGTGCATTCTGTGCTGTCCAAAGCAGGCACCCCCAGCGATTCGGCGCTGCAAGCGGCCGATACCAGCCTGCTAACGAACCCCGCCGAAATGGCGCTGCTTAAAAAGCTGGCCGAGTGGCCGCGCCTCGCGCAACTGGCGGCCACGCATCATGAACCCCACAGGATCGCCTTCTATCTGTTTGAACTTGCGTCAGAATTTCACGCGCTTCAGCATTTGGGCAAGGTCGATGGGGCCTTGCGCTTTATCCTCGCTGATCAGCCTGCCCTTAGCCAAGCCCGCTTGGCAATGATCCGCGCGGTGGCGGTTGTTATTTCTGCTGGTCTTGGTATCTTGGGCGTAACCCCGAGAGACGAGATGCGCTAGGCGCACGGGCTGCAAGTGCAGATTTAGGGGTTGGAGCAGGGGCGC
>JAJRRX010000408.1 GCA_024279075.1 Alphaproteobacteria bacterium
AGCCTAAGTGATTTCTCCGGCCAGCGTGTTGCGCTCGGAATGCAGGATTTTGGCGTTTACAATCTGCCCTGCCAGCTCTGGGCCTGCATCCATATGCACCGCGTGCAGGTAGGGCGATTTGCCGACCATTTGGCCAGCATCGCGGCCCGCGCGCTCCAAGAGCACAGGAATCGTTTGGCCAACCATGCTTTGCTGGAAGGCAAACTGGTGCTCGGTGAGCAGGGTTTGCAGGCGCTTGAGGCGCTCGCCTTTTACGGCCTCATCCACGTGCGAACGGTCTGCCGCCGGCGTGCCGGGGCGGGGGGAGTATTTGAAGCTGTAGGCGGCCCCGTAACGGACCTCTTTGCAAAGGTCGAGGGTGGCTTGAAAATCGGCTTCTTCCTCACCGGGGAAGCCGACGATGAAATCGCCGGAAAGGGCGATGTCTGGGCGAGCAGCGCGGATGCGCTCTAGCACTTTGAGGTAGCTTTCAGCGGTATGCTTGCGGTTCATGGCTTTGAGGATTTTGTCAGAGCCGGATTGCACGGGGAGGTGCAGATAGGGCATCAGTTTTTCCTCTTCGCCAAAGGCCGCAATCAGGTCGTCGCCCATGTCGTTCGGGTGTGAGGTGGTGAAACGGATGCGCTTTAGCCCGTCTAATTTGGCCATTTCTTTGATCAGTTTGGCAAGGCTCCAGCCATCGGCCTCGTAAGCGTTTACGTTTTGGCCCAAGAGGTTAATCTCAACCACGCCGCGCTCCAGCAAGTCTCGGGCCTCCTCCAGAAGCCGTGCGGGCGGGCGAGAAACCTCGGCGCCGCGCGTGTAGGGCACCACGCAGAAGGCGCAGAATTTATCGCAACCTTCTTGCACGGTCAGGAAGGCGCTTGGCGCGCGCTTGGCTTTGGGGCCGCGCGGCAGCTTGGTGAATTTGTCTTCTTCGGGGAAGTCGGTATCGACCACGGTGCCGCCACCCGAAGTGGCTTTCAGCATTGCGGGCAGGCGGTGGTAAGCTTGCGGGCCAACCACGAGGTCCACCATTGGCTGGCGGCGGATAATCTCTTCGCCTTCGGCTTGGGCCACGCAGCCCGCGACGCCGATTTTCAGGTCAGGGTTAGCATCCTTAAACGGGCGCATCCGGCCCAGCTCGGAATAGATCTTTTCAGCGGCTTTCTCGCGAATATGGCAGGTGTTGAGCAGGATCATATCGGCGCCCTCGGGGCTGCTCACCTGCTCATAACCACTCACGCTCAGGGCATCGCCCATGCGCTCGCTATCATACACGTTCATCTGGCACCCGTAGGTTTTGATGAACAGTTTCTTTTTACCTGTCACGAGGCTTTCGCTTTTTTATGGTGGCCAAGGCCGATTTTTTTGGCCAGTTCCTGCCGCTTCAACGCGTAATTTGGCGCGACCATCGGGTAATGGTCCGGCAGGCCCCACTTTTCGCGGTATTGGTCCGGTGTCATGTTATAAACCGAGCCGATATGGCGCTTGAGCATCTTCATTTTGCGGCCATCTTCAAGGCAGATCAGGTGATCATCGGTGATGGATTCACAAATCGGCACGGCAGGCTTGGGGCGCTCGGCGGGCTTGCCGTCGGGCATCGAAATGCTAGCCAGCTTATTAAACACCGTCTCGATCAGCGCTGTGATATCCTCGGGCTGGGTGGCGGCATTCCCCACATGGGCGGCCACAATGGTGCTTGTCATTTTGAGCAATTCGATCTGCTCGGGGGTTTGCTTTTCATCGGTCATTGTCTTTTGCCTTATTTTGGCTCGATCAGGTTTTACTTGCGAACTAGAAATGATAAACAGGGAATCCTAAGAACAGGAAAACGTATTCTTGGTGGTCAAATGGCACCTTGTGCGAGAAACTTCAACAGGAGATGCGGCAATATGGCCTTGATAAGCATCAAGCAGCGACCCGATGCCGCGCCCCTCGGCGGAAGCTTGCCATGAGCGGCGGCGGGCATAGGCTGAACCTCTCGGCGGGGCTGGCCTCCGTGAGCGTGGCGCTGGTTTTGGTGGCGCTGAAGTTCTGGGCATTGCAGGAAACGGGGGCGCTTTCAGTAGCAGCCTCGCTAGCTGATAGCGCACTGGATTTGCTGGTATCAATGACCGGGCTGATGGCGATAATATACGCCGCAAGGCCAGCAGATGATGACCACCGCTTTGGCCACACCTCAGCCGAGGACCTCGCGGCGTTAGGCCAAGCGCTGCTGTTGGCGGGGGTGGCGGTATATATCGGCTATGGGGCTATGGCGCGGTTGTTTGCCGAGGTGCCGCCTCCCTTGAAAAACGAGGCGAGTGGCATATTGGTGATGCTGATCTCTATCGCCATCACCTTGGCTTTGGTGCTGTGGCAGCGCCGCGTGGTCAAGCGCACCGGCTCCAAGGTGGTGGCGGCAGATAGCCTGCACTATGTGGCAGATCTCATACCCAATATAGCGGCTGTGCTGGCGCTGGCGGTGTCGTCCTTCTGGGCCTTTCCGCAGCTGGATTCCATCGTCGCCATATTGGCCGCTATCATCCTGCTTTTGGGCGCATTCCGCATTGGCGGCAAAGCGTTTGATGCCTTGATGGACCGCTCCGCCAGCCCCGAAACCATGCTGCGGCTAGGCAAAATTATTGAGGCCCACCCCGGGCTCTTCGGCTATCATGACCTCAAAACCCGCACCGCTGGCAGCACGCTTTTTGTGCAGGTGCATATAGAACTGGACGAAAAGCAGAGCTTGCGTGCCGCGCATGATATTGGCAAAGCCTTAAAGCGAGAGATATTGCAGGCCTATCCGCAGGCGGATGTGATTATTCATAAAGATTTGGCGAGGGATACAAATGACACATAATACTACAATCGGGCGCTCCATATTGGCGATGCTGGTCGGCGCGCTGGTAGGCGGGAACCTTTCCATGGGGTTGCTGATCGCGGGTTTTGGCGCGCCTGAGCCCGGCCAAACCGCGCAAATATGGTTAATTATGCAAGCCTATTGGCTGGGGGGCATTGTTATATTTGCCCTCATCCCCTTTGTGCTCATGCATTATAGCAACCTGCGGCAATGGTATGGCATGACCTTTATCGGCGTGCTGACAATGGTCATGCTGAGCTATTATGCCTTTAAAGGGGTGGAGCAAGGCAACAGCACAGTGGTGCTGGCGGCTATCGGCGGCATTGTCGGTTGGGTGATATGGCGGGTGGCCTACCGGCGCGTCGAAGCCGAGGTATAGGTGCGGCGCAAGCAAAGGTGAATAGATGATTGATGAAAATTCCGATATCAGTGTTGAGCGGATACTGATCGCGCTCCTGAGCGTTTTTGCCCTGAATAGTATTATCAATGTTTTGCAATTTGCCGGTGTTATCACCGCGAGCCTAGGGGCGGAGGCTTTTGATATAGTCTCGCTGGATATGTTTGTTGGGCCGGTAAAAGCATCTGTCTATTGGCTGCTGGGGGTTGGCGTGCTTTGGTTTGTCGCGCATAGGCTCGGGGCGCGGCAAGGGTGGGTGCTTTTTTCCATTGGTTTAGTGGTTTCGGTCGCCATGACCGTGCTTTTCAGCGGGTTTATTTTTCGCCCATTCTGGTTTGTAATGAATGCCGCACAAGCAGCACTTATGGGCTGGGTTTTGTGGCGGCTAGCTTATCAAGCGCCCGCCTCAGAAAGGCAACCGAGCGCCTACCACACCACGGTTGGCGGCAGCATTCTGGCCATGCTGTGTGGTAGTGTCGTTGGTGGCAGTGTGACTATGGTTATCTTGGTTGTCACATTTATCGGTTCGGCGTTGGGGGAGTTTGGAGAGGTTATGCTGCTGGTTATGGGGTTTTGGCTGGGCGGCGTTTTTACCTTGGGCGGTATTCCCTTTTTGGTGTTGCATAGTCTCGGGCTGCGGCGATGGTATGGGATGACACTTGTTGGCGCCGCCGCTATGCTGCTGGTTAGCCTCTATGCGTTTGGAGGTTTTCTGGAACCTGAAATGGCGCTCGTGATGGCGGCAACTGGCAGTGTTGTCGGATGGATAATTTGGCGGGTGGCCTATCGGCGCGCCCCTTTGGAAAGGTAGACTATGAAGCATATGGTTTTGATCGCGGCACTGGCGGGCGCAACGCCTGTAGTGGCGCTGGAGGTGGTGCCCGTGGCAGACGGCGTCTATGCACTGGTTGGAGACCTGAGCCAGCGCTCAGCCGAGAACCTTGGCAATAACGCGACCTTTGGCGTGGTGGTTACCAATGAAGGCGTGGTGCTAATAGATGCCGGCGCGGGCTGGAAGGCTGCCGCAGAGATTGACTCCGCGATTGATACCTTCACCGACCAACCCGTGCGCTTTGTGATCAATTCCGGCGGGCAGGACCACCGCTGGATTGGCAACAGCTATTGGCAGGCACAGGGCGCAACAGTGATTGCGTCAGTGGATGCCGTGGCAGACCATAAAGACCGTGGCTCGCTGGAGATGACAGGGTTAAATGTGCTGGTTGGTGAGGCGGGGCTGGAAGGTACGTCGCTGAGCTATGCCGATGTGACCTTCGATAGCGCTTACACCCTGAGCCTTGGGGGCGTCGACCTTGAAATCACCCATGCGGGGCAAGCCCACACACCGGGCGATAGCTTCATCTGGATGCCTTCGACGCAAGTGGTTTTTGGCGGCGATATTGTCTATGTCGAGCGGATTTTGGGCATTGGCGACCAATCCCATTCCGGCACTTGGATCGAGGTGTTTGAAGCGATGGCGGCGCTTGCGCCGAAGGTTGTGGTGCCCGGCCACGGCCAGCCTGTGCCGCTGGCCACGGCCACGGCAGATACCTATGATTACCTCGTGAACCTGCGCAGCCAGATGGGCGTGTATATCGACGATGGTGGCGATATCATCGACTCGGTTAATGTCAACCAAGCCGCATTTTCCTATTTGGAAAACTTTGAAGGGTTAGCCAAGCGCAATGCCCAGCAGGTGTTTTCAGAGATGGAATGGGAATAAGCCAAAGCCCTGACGCGGCGCGCCACCCATTGTGCTTGTTGCAGCACTGCGCCCGCGCCGCTCTTTGAGGGTAGCGCTTGTGGGCGGCTAATTTTTGCCGATCTTCGGCTCGGTTCCGGCAGCAATGCGTTTGATGTTGGCCCAGTGGCGCATCCAAATAAGCACCGCCAGCAACACACCAAGCCCCGTGGTGGTATTCAGATCAAACACCCAAAGCCAAAACGGGGCGCTCAGGGCGCAGATAAGCGCGGCAAGGGATGAAATACGGAAAGTAAGCGCCGTGGCCAGCCATGTCAGGCAGGCCGCAATGCCTGTGAGCGGGTGAATAGCCAGCAATATGCCAAGGAATGTGGCCACGCCTTTACCGCCCTTAAAGCCCAGATAAAGCGGGAAGATATGGCCAAGAAAAACCCCGAGGCCCGCGACTTGCGCGGCCGTATCGCCGTAAAGATACCGCGCCACAAGCACCGCCACCGCGCCTTTGCCGCCATCCAGCAGCAGCGTCGCTAGTGCGGCCTTTTTGCTGCCGGTACGCAGCACATTTGTGGCCCCGATATTGCCCGAGCCTATTTTGCGCACATCCCCCAACCCCATGAACTTGCTAACGATCAAGCCGAAGGGAATGGAGCCAAGCAGGTAGGCGGCAATGAGAATACCAAGCAGCCACGGCCACGCGGCCTCCCACCCCGGTTGGGCACCCCAGAAGCGAAAAACGGATGGCACCATGGTGAAACCTTATACGTTAGAGGTGAGAAGCTTGACGCCAGCGAGGCCAAAAACAGCCGCCAGCGCGCCATTGATCTTGCGGCGCAGGCGCTGATAGCCAGCCATCATACGGGGCGTCGAAAACAGCACCGCATAGCCGATGAATAGAAGCGAAGCCATGATGGCGCAGCCGATCAGCAGCGCGATGAGGTAACCGGTTGAGGCCTCTTTTGGCACGCCAAAGGCGATAATCGCGGACCATGAAAGCAGGGCTTTCGGGTTGGTCAAGTGCAGGGCCATGCCTTGCAGGTAAAGGTAATTGTTGCGAGTTTTGGGCGGCTTGGCTTTGGCATCTGGCGTCAACGCGGCTTTCAGCGCTTTGCTTGCCATCCACAGTAAATAGGCCCCGCCTAAAAACTTGAGCGCCACAAAGGCCCATGCAAATTGGGACAAGATGGCCACCAAGCCAAAGGCGGCCAGCATGCCCCAAATGATCGAACCATTAACCACGCCAAGCGCAAACAAAACGCCCGCCTTGCGGCCCATCGTGGCCGAGGTCGCCATGATGGCCAGCGTTGCAGGGCCGGGGCTTCCGGCGGCAATCAGGAAGACCACATAGGTCAGGGCGAGGTTGATGATATTGTCCATGGGGCGATTAGAGGCGCTATTGGCTTAATCGTCAAGCGGGAAGACTTGCGCCCCCGCGACATAGGTTTGCAGCACCACGCCCTCCATCCGCCGCAAATCATAGGGCGTGTTTTTGGATTTGGAGTGCAGTTTGGCGCGGTTAAGCACAAAGGGTTTGTCGGGGTCAAACACAATCAGATCAGCCGGTGCGCCCACCGCCAACCGCCCTGCGCTTAGCCCCAGCAGCTTGGCAGGGTTTAGCGAAAGCGCGCGAAAAAGCTCCGGCAGCGTCAAGTGCCCCGCATGCACAAGCTGCATACAGGCGGGCAGCAAGGTTTCCAGCCCCACGGCCCCGCCGGCGGCCTCCTCAAACGGCAATCGCTTGCTTTCTTCATCCTGCGGGGTGTGCATGGAGCAAATAATGTCTATCAGCCCCGATTGCACCGCCTCGACCACCGCCAAGCGATCTTCCTCGGCCCGCAAAGGCGGCTTGAGCTTGAAGAACGTGCGGTAGCCCTCGATATCAAGCTGGTTTAGCGTCAGATGATGGGCCGAGACCCCCGCGCTCACATTAAGCCCCGCCTTTTTGGCGCGCTCCAGCGCTGGCAAAGCGGCGGCAGTGGTGATCTGGTCAGCGTGGTAGCGCGCGCCGGTCATCTCCACCAAGGCCATATCGCGCTCTAACTGGATACGCTCAGCCAGCGGCGAAACGCTGGGCAGGCCCATGAGCGAGGCCAGCGGGCCGGAAGTGGC